>NZ_LWFU01000065.1:0-426 GCF_001635135.1 Oleiphilus sp. HI0080 | reverse complement strand
AAACGCTTCGTTATCAATGAGATAATCGAAGGCATCGAGCCTGACCAACGCATCATTGAGCATAAAGGGGAGTTGCGAATTAACCATACCAACCAATTTGATGGTCTTCCCTTTGCTGCGCTCTTCATTTATCAAAGGCAGTATGTCGACTGTCACGTCCGTATTGCTGCTCAACGACAAATATTCAGCGCCTTGATACTCGCCTTTACTGACTTGTTGCACGAGCAGATTGACGCCCTGATCGATCATATCGCGCGCAACATGCGTGTAGTTGCTCGATATATAATGCTGTTGTGCGTAGTTATTCTTCAGCATGCTGCCGGATTTAAAGAAAAACTCACATAATTGGATGTTGTCTGGAATCTGCTGCTTCTTAAGATCTTCGACATAATCGAGACCCACATAGCCATCAAAAAGACGTTCAAA
>NZ_LWFU01000064.1:0-358 GCF_001635135.1 Oleiphilus sp. HI0080 | reverse complement strand
CCCCATTTCAATCACACGTATGCCGTCGAGGGGGCGCTTGCGAGAAGCTGAGTCGTTCATAAAGTCATGGTCAATTTTTGAGTGGAAGTAAAAATATAACGAGGCGGGGTCAATGTGTCATCAGGAAAAACAAAAAAGCTCGCCGTTGTGAAGGGCGAGCATCAAAGTGACAAAACACAAAAGCAATACAAAAGAACAACACCTAGTAGCCTTAAGGGAGAGAAACTCTCAGCTACTAGGTGCGATTGATCACTTAAATAGTCAACGACTACGCCTAACTAGGCCATTACTATTTAAGGAGAGCAATTTGCTACAGGCAGAGTCGCTACCCAGCGTTCAATCAACTGAACACCTTCGG
>NZ_LWFU01000063.1:0-289 GCF_001635135.1 Oleiphilus sp. HI0080 | reverse complement strand
TATAAGAGCCAAGCCCGCACTTTTATCCACGTCAGCAATAGCGATCTGCAAACGCTATTGATGCAGCTTCCCGCAATGAAACGCTGCATTGTCACAAGTGGAAGTGAGCTTGGTTTTTGGCTCGAAGAGTGCATTGAGCTGGAGGCAAATATCGCAATCATTGATATGGATGCCGNGACAGCAAGAGAGTTATCTCAAGTGGAGTCTTTGGATAATGTCGACTTCATGTTCTTCAGCGATGGCAATCCAAATCCCGCACTCGATACACTGATGGCCAAAGGTGGCGGAT
>NZ_LWFU01000062.1:0-208 GCF_001635135.1 Oleiphilus sp. HI0080 | reverse complement strand
CGTTTGCCGCACACAACTGTTATGCGATGAGCGTCATTACTGCGTCGACAGCACAAACGCATTTAGGCATCACGGATATTCAGCCACTTCCTAGCCACCATATAAAAGCGCAACTCGACGCTTTGCTCCAAAACTACTCTATCAAAGCGATCAAAACCGGCATGTTCTCTTCTTCCGATCAGATAGAGACAGTGGCTGATGCTCTGGA
>NZ_LWFU01000061.1:0-448 GCF_001635135.1 Oleiphilus sp. HI0080 | reverse complement strand
ATGCTTTTCCAGATCCAGCGTCCTGCATATTCCAGAAGCCAAAACCATATTTGAGGAAGGACAGTGACCAACGCCGACTCCGGCCTTACCTAATCGCTTCAATTCCTCATCGTTGAAATGAATACCATGTGCGAGCCATACATCGCTCGCCATCCACTCCACAGACTCTAAATAATCCACTGGTCGCATACCGAAGCGACTTAGGCAAAACGTATTCTCGTCTTCCGTCTCCGCCAAATGGGTATGCAAGCGCACCCCATGTTGACGTGCTAATCGCGCGGTCTCGACCATCAACTCACTCGTGACCGAGAATGGCGAGCATGGTGCAAGCGCAATATTTACCATCGAGCCTTCGCTGGCATCGTGATAGAGGCCAATCAAACGCGCCGAATCTTTTAGAATCACCTCATCGGTTTGCACTGTGGATTGCGGGGGTAAACCGCCCTGC
>NZ_LWFU01000060.1:0-270 GCF_001635135.1 Oleiphilus sp. HI0080 | reverse complement strand
CTCTCAGCACCATATATGCCGCTAAAGCGCACGACCGTATGCGCCAAATTACTTTGCTCCAAGATACGTTCGGCTTGCCGAATAACCGTTGCAGTTGGAGAACTTGGCATCGCAGCACTCAACTCATCCACAATCTCTCCATTGTCCTGACTAAACACACTAGAGCTTGATACAAACACTATATGAGGAGAACTCGAACCAACAAACCGCCTGACACACTGCTCCAATCCTCTCACAAAGACCCGCTCATAGGCCTCAGCCGAGCGCCCA
>NZ_LWFU01000059.1:0-472 GCF_001635135.1 Oleiphilus sp. HI0080 | reverse complement strand
CTTCGCTATACAACGCGGGCTCTTGGAGTAAACCCGCGTAAAAAAATGGGCCGCATAGTTTATCTTAGTTTTTGCGGTGCGTGTAGCTGTTCAACAGCTCATTGAAACCAAATATGGAAGCGGATCGCAATCTTAGACAGATCTTTGGAGCTAAAGGCTCTGTGCTTTATTGCTATTGCTCCTCCAGCGAAGAGATACACCGATGAAAACAGTAAATATACACAAGATCTGAATCGGCATTGATCCAACTCGCGAGAACGGGGTTTCGCCTTCATATATTCGAACTTGCCCTTCTAGAGTGCCTTGGGAAAACTGCGGAATCTGCTCTTCGATTTGTCCCTTAGTATTAATGATTGCGGTTACTCCGTTATTCGTTGCGCGGACCATGTAACGTCCGTTTTCGAGAGCGCGTAAGCGGGCAAGTTGCAGGTGCTGAAGAGGGCCAATTGATTCACCGAACCACGCGTCGTTG
>NZ_LWFU01000058.1:0-508 GCF_001635135.1 Oleiphilus sp. HI0080 | reverse complement strand
AAAACGTGAGGCATGCCAACGTCTTTAAAAACAACGTTGTTTACGCCGTAAGGACGTTTTGGATCAGCATAAAAGCCGCGCAGATAACTATACAACCAATCTGCACCTCGTAAACGAGCCACTAACGTCAAATCTGGAGGCGGATTACCAAACCACACCTTTGCTTGATCACTCGCCATAGATATCGTCATTAGCTGACCAATTTTTGCTTCGCCATCCAATAAATTCTCTTCGAAAATTTCATTTGGAATGCCTAAATCATTTGCTGCGCGCTCATAACGCGAATAGCCTAGAGCATGACAACCGAAACAGTAGTTCGTGAACAGCGCTAAGCCTCGCTGCATAGACTCCTGATCACGAATATCCGTTTTAATATGATCGAGAGGGACCGACGCGCCACCGGCTGCAAAGGCTCCGCTCACACTAAATGCGAAAACTAATGCTGTAATTATTCTCATCATTTCATTGTCACCCTTTCTGGAACCGGCTTAGTTTTCTCAATGCTTGT
>NZ_LWFU01000057.1:0-414 GCF_001635135.1 Oleiphilus sp. HI0080 | reverse complement strand
GGCGAAAACTTTTCCTTGTATACATATAGTTGGTGGCTTGATACAAAATCAATTACATCGTTTACGGGGTGGGCTAGGTCGTCAAAGGACTTCTCAACGTAGGCGCCGGATAAGTTTCCTAGTAATTGGTCTAGATCATCAGTAGGCGATGCATCAGCCGGCTCTTTATAGGTTTTTAAAAGTGCTTGGTCGAGCTCGATCAGGGACTTTAACCAAGTTGAGATCCGTTCGGTGCTATAGCCCTCTAGCCCTAGGGCGATATGGCTAAACGCTCTCTCAAAAAAGCGACCGTTGGTATCTGGAAAGCACACTTTATCGAAGTTAGCTTGCTCGATCATTTTCAGCAATTTTTCAAATTCTTTTTGTTTGGAGCTCCATTCCATATTTTGAAGGAATGCTGTGCTAGTGTGGCCT
>NZ_LWFU01000056.1:0-11643 GCF_001635135.1 Oleiphilus sp. HI0080 | reverse complement strand
CCCTGAGCCTTCAACTGTTGGTGCCTGCGCTCTGCTCGCGCTTGAGCAGAGGCTGTAAGAAATACTTTGAATGGCGCCTCTGGAAAAACAACAGTGCCCATATCACGACCATCAGCAACTAAACCAGGCAATTGCTGAAAGTCTCTCTGGCGTTGCAAAAGCGCTTCTCTCACCTTAGGCAATACAGCAACCTTCGATGCATTATTGCCCGTCGTCTCAAGACGCAACTCGGATGTCACATCCTCTCCACCCAAGAAAACCCTGACAGGCTCACCATCTTCTGACGCCTTGAACTCGCAATCTAGCGTAGCAGCCAAACTGGCCAGTCCGGCCTCATCGCCAAAGTCGATATCGCTACGCATACCCGAAATCGCCGTCAACCTATAAAGAGCTCCGCTATCCAGAATCGCCCAACCAAGCCGGTTAGCAACCAGCTGAGTCACCGTACCTTTGCCTGAGCCGCTAGGGCCATCTATACAAAGGACAGGAGCTTGCAAGTTAGCCATCATCAGGCATCACCGTTTACAACAACACTCATCCCGACCCGATTCGCCAACTCAACGAAATTCGGAAACGAAGTCGCTACATTCGCACAATCATTAATCACAATTTCACCTTCAGCCCGGAGAGCCGCGACCGAAAATGCCATCGCTATCCGGTGATCACCATGACTATGTACGGTTCCGCCCTGCATGGTGGCACCATTAATTTCAATGCCGTCCGGCTTCACTTCCGTACGCACACCAAGCTGCGCAAGACCGTCGGCCATTACCTGAATGCGATCGCTCTCTTTAACACGAAGCTCCTCTGCACCGCTGAGAATAGTTTCACCCTCAGCGCACACTGCAGCAATGAAAAGCACTGGAAACTCATCGATCGCCAAAGGAACCTGATCTTCTGGTATTTGGATACCCTTCAACTGGGCATGTTTGATGCGAATATCTCCAACCGGTTCACCACCAACCGTTTTCTGGTTGCTGATAGTAATGTCTCCACCCATGGCGCGGAGTATATTCACCACACCAATACGCGTGGGATTTAAACCAACATGTTCAAGCGTTAAATCCGATCCTGGGGTAATTGACGCAGCTACCATAAAGAAGGCCGCTGAAGAAATATCTGCAGGTACATCAATCTTGCCTCCCTGCATGGAGCCGCCGCCGGTCAATTTTGCCGTCGCGCCATCACGCTCCACCTTATATCCAAAACCATTGAGCATACGCTCTGTATGGTCCCGCGTGGGCGCGGGTTCGGTCACGCTGGTCTCGCCGTCGGCGTACATACCCGCCAACAACAAACAAGACTTAACCTGAGCACTTGCCATAGGCATATCATAGTGCATACCCTTTAACCGCTGAGCGCCTTTAATTTTCATTGGTGGGCGCCCACCCTCAGCCGTCTCAATCATTGCACCCATCAGTCTCAAAGGACCTGCGACGCGCTCCATCGGGCGCTTAGAGAGGGACTCATCCCCAGTTAATTCTGTATCGAAGGACTGGCCAGAAAGAAGTCCGGCAAATAAACGCATGCCCGTACCGGAGTTACCAAGATAGATTGGTCCGGGAGGCTGCTGCAGCCCATTCAACCCCACGCCGTGTATTTTTACGCGCCCGTTATGGGGCCCCTCTATCACGACCCCCATATCCCTGAATGCCTGAAGCGTCGCGAGACTATCTTCACCCTCTAGAAAGCCTTCAACCTCGGTAACGCCCTCTGCAAGGGCACCTAGCATAATTGATCTATGCGAGATCGACTTGTCGCCCGCCACACGAATCGAACCGGACAAAGACTGACCAGAACCTGCTTTGAAAATCACATTGTTAGTATTCATAACGTTTAAATAAGACTGCCCTGATAAGACTTTAGAAAAATGTTCCCGTGCCGCACGAGCACGTGTAAAGACGCCTAGCATAGTTTGACTATCGCCTGCCGCTACTGCATTGCGCAAGACCGCAAGATCATTGCTAAAACGATCTAATACATCCAGCGTCGCTCCCTGGTTGGCAATAAAAATATCTCGCCACATCACCGGATCACTCGCCGCAATCCGTGTAAAATCACGAAATCCTCCGGCAGCGTAACGAAAGATATCTTCGTTATCGGGGTTACCCGCCAGCGTATCCACCAAAGAAAAGGCGATCAAATGTGGTAAATGACTGGTTGCAGCAAGCACTTCATCATGTTTCTCAACCGGCATTGTGAGCACGTTTGCACCACACAAACGCCACATACAATCGATTAAAGCCAAGGCCTTACTGTCTGTCTCTGCTAATGGCGTCAATATTACTTTATGATTATGGTACAAGTCCGCTTGTGCCGCCGTCACACCGCTTCTCTCTGAGCCTGCGATAGGGTGGCCAGGGACAAACGTGCTCGGCACTTTGCCAAACACATTCTTCACAGCATCAACTACCGCTCCTTTGACGCTTCCAACATCCGTCAAAACAACATCTTGTTTTAAATGAGGTTTTAGCTCAGTAAGCACCTGTTCAAACGCTTGAACAGGGACCGCAATCACTACAATATCAGCACTGGCAACCGTTTCAGAAATCGTCTCGGCCGCTACATCCACTACACCCAATTCAACACCAAGCCTTGCGTGATTCGGATCGAGCGTAAAACCAGTGGTCTTTAAAACACTTCCCTGCTGCTTCAGACACTTTGTCAGCGAACCGCCAATTAGGCCAAGACCGACAACCGCAACACTCAGCCCTTTCAACTGTTCTTTACAAGCTACATCGTCAAACTCAGCACTCATTCAGTTAGCGACTCCAGAACCTCAATAAAACGAGCATTCTCTTCTGGCAAGCCAACAGAGACTCTTAAATGCCTCTCCATACCATAATTCGATACAGGCCTAACGATAACACCCTGCTGAAGCATGCTTTGATAAACATCGACGCCCGAGCCTTTCGTGTCGTAACAAACAAAATTTCCAAGGGACGGGATATAATCGTAACCAAGACGTTCAAATGCAGTGACCAGCTGCTGCATACCCCGTCGATTCAGATCGACACTCTTGGCAAGATAATCATTGTCAGAGAGCGCTGCTGTCGCTGCTGCTAAAGCAAGACTATTGGCATTAAAAGGCTGTCGCACACGATTCAGCACATCTGCAATTTCAGCGTTTGAAACCGAGTAACCAATGCGCAAACCAGCCAGTCCCCAAGCCTTGGAGAAGGTACGAGTCACCACAAGGTTTGAGAATTCATCAAGCAGGGTCAGACCATCTGGAAAGTTGCCACCTTGGTTATATTCGATATAGGCCTCATCAAGCACCACAATGACACGCTCCGGAACACGACTTAAGAAGTCACAAATCTCGTCTCTCGTCAATGCTGTGCCCGTAGGATTGTTGGGATTAGCAACAAAAATGATCGAGGTATGCTCAGTGATGGCCGCAAGCATGGCCTCCAAGTCATGCCCCCAATTCTTAGCAGGCGTAACAACAGAAGTCGCATTCACCGACTGAGTAGCTAGCGGATATACGGCAAACGCATATTGCGAAAAAATCACTTCTCTTCCGGGCTCTGCAAATGCTCGCGTTATTAATTCGAGAACATCATTGGAACCATTCCCAAGTGTAATTTGGTTGGTCGCGATAGCATGCTTTTCTGATAGCGCTTGCTTCAGTGCAAATCCATTGCCATCGGGGTAACGCGTTAGCTCCGTGAGCCCACCTTGAATCGCATCAAGCGCCAAAGGACTCGGACCCAAAGGATTTTCATTGCTCGCGAGCTTCACTATATTGCTTATACCCAGTTCACGCTCTAACTCATCACTGGGCTTTCCTGACTGATATGGGTGCAGACCTCTAACCCCCGTACTAGCCAAAGCCACAAAGTCACAAGAAGACCGCGTCAAATCGCCCATATTTATTCCTTACTAAAATCGCTTAAAGCACACCAACCGGATAAGAACCGAGATGCTTAATTTCAACGGCCCCTGGGGATATTTCAGCAATCACTGCCTGAACGTTTTCATCATCGAAATGCCCTTCGAAATCAATATAGAAAACATACGCCCAAGTCCCACTATTTGACGGACGCGACTCTAAGCGCGTCATACTTACATCATGCCGATGAAAAGGCTCCAACACATGATACAAGGCGCCGGGCTTGTTCTTGACCGAAACCATGATCGACGTTTTGTCTTGACCACTAGGAGGAACAATTTCAGAACCGATAATCAAAAATCGCGTTGTATTATCAGGATGATCCTCAATGTTTTTTGCAAGCGCATTCAGTGCGTAAAGCTCTGCTGCCATTTCGCTTGCAATCGCCGCGACACCCTCTTCCGCAGCCGCTAGACGCGCCGCCTCACCGTTACTTGAGACCGCGACTCTTTCTACCTGAGGGCAATGGGAGTCGAGCCACTTACGGCATTGCGCCAAAGCCTGAGAATGCGCATAAACTCGCTTCACATCTTCCAGCGAATCAACACTCGACGACAAAAGGTTATGATGAATTCGAAGCTTCACCTCCCCTGAAATAAAGAGTGGAGAATCAACAAAGCTATCCAGAGTATGATTAACCATGCCTTCGGTTGAATTTTCTATCGGCACAACACCGTAGTTCACTTGGCCTGACTCAACCTCCCGAAATACTTCATCAATCGCGGTTAACGGCTGCGACTTAACAAAGTGTCCGAAATGCTTAAGAGCAGCGGCATGAGTGAAGGTACCTTCTGGCCCTAGATAAGCAACTTCAAGCGGTCGCTCCAAAGCAAGACAACACGACATCACCTCTCTAAACAGCCGCGCCATGTCCTCGTCAGGCAACGGGCCCTCATTTCGCTCCATCACGGAACGAAGCACCTGCGCCTCCCGCTCGGGGCGATAATACTGCACCTGCTCACCGTTTGCTGCGGCCTGTTTTACTTCGGCCACTTGTTGAGCGCATGCCGCACGTTCATTGAGTAGGCGCTGAATATCGCGATCAATACGGTCAATATCATCCCGAAGTTGGGTTAACGCTTCAGTTTCATTGGTCATCTTGATCTCCGAAGCTTACTGAAGCGTTTCGCCATCTGAGTCTTGCTCGTCGTTAGAGCCATCAGCCTGGGACAAGCCTTCAGCCTGTGAAGAGCCTTCAGCACCAATAACAGATTCGCTTTCTGAAGCACCTTCAAGTACCTCACCCTCTGCTAACTCACCTCCCGGCAGTTCCTCTTCTTCCGGCTCTTCAATTCGCTCAACGCCAACCAAGCGTTCGCCGGCCTGCGCCAAGTTAATCAAACGAACACCTTGGGTATTTCGACCCAACACCGAAACTTCGCTAGTACGCGTTCTAACAAGTGTTCCTCGGTCGCTGATCAACATCAGTTCATCACCCTCGAAAACCTGCACCGCTCCAACAAGGCTACCGTTTCGTTCAGAGACCTGCATGGCGATAACACCTTGTCCGCCTCGATTAATGACGGAGAATTCGTCAAGGCGCGTGCGCTTGCCGTAACCGTTTTCACTTGCCACCAATAACAGGCCGTCTTCTTCTGGAAGAATAAGAGATACAACATGATGCCCTTCAGGCAGCTTGATACCGCGCACACCACGAGCTGTTCGACCCATCGCACGCACATCGCCTTCTTTAAAGCGAATCATCTTGCCAGCACTACCCATTAACATGATGTCTCGCGAACCATCGGTCACCGCGGCACCGATCAAGGTATCACCCTCATCCAACCCAAGCGCGATTAAGCCCGAAGGTCGAGGGCGTGCAAAATTCTCAAGAGGCGTTTTCTTGACAGTACCATTAGCGGTTGCCATAAAAATAAAGTGGCCTTCTGTGTAGTCTCTTACTGTAAGAAATGTGGTGATTCGCTCACCTTCACCCAGCGGTAAAATGTTCACCATAGGGCGACCGCGCGAACCACGGCTCGCCTGCGGTATTTCGAATGTTCGCAACCAGTAAACCTTACCTTTGTTCGAGAAGCACAATATCGTGTCATGAGAATTAGCAACGACCAACTTCTCGATAAAATCTTCATCTTTCATAGAGGTTGCAGACTTACCGCGACCACCACGACGCTGCGCTTGATAATCTTCCAGCTTTTGCGTTTTCGCATAACCCGCATGCGAAATAGTGACAACGAGATCTTCTTCGGTAATCAGATCAGCAACCGTAAGATCGCGACGCGAAGACATAATCTCGGTTCGACGCGCATCGCCGTATTCGTCGCGAATAGCTTCGAGCTCTTCACGAATCACTTCCATAAGACGCTCAGGATTGCTCAAGATATTCAATAACTCAGTAATACGCTCTAAAATCTCTTTGTATTCCTGAATCAACTTCTCAGTTTCAAGCCCGGTCAAGCGATGCAACCGCATATTCAAGATCTCTTGCGCCTGCGTCGGAGATAAACGGTACATCCCGTCTACCATGCCATACTCAGCACCTAGATCGTCTGGCTTACATGCATCTACACCGGCTTTTTCAAGCATGCCGACAACCGCACCGGGCTCCCAAGACTGTGCCAATAAGGCCTCTTTCGCCTCAGCAGAAGAAGGAGACTTCTTGATAAGTTCAATCACCGGATCAATATTCGCAAGCGCGACAGTTAACCCCTCGAGAATATGGCCTCGTTCACGCGCCTTACGTAGTAAGTAAACTGTACGACGCGTCACCACTTCACGACGGTGCTTGACGAATATCTCGAGCGACTGCTTCAAGTTGATGGTCTTTGGCTCACCATCCACAAGCGCAACCATGTTAATGCCGAACACGTTTTCTAGCTGCGTTTGCGCATAGAGGTTGTTCATAATCACGTCCGGCACTTCACCACGACGCAACTCGATCACAATGCGCATACCTTCTTTGTTCGACTCATCACGCAATTCAGTGATGCCTTCAATCTTTTTGTCTTTAACCAGCTCTGCGATTTTTTCAATCAACCGCGCCTTGTTAACTTGATAAGGAATCTCTGTAACAACGATCCGCTCTTTACCTTTCGCGTCAACCTCAACCTCATAACGCGCTCGAAGATAAATCTTCCCTCGACCTGTTCGATAAGCCTGTACGATACCCGCTCGTCCATTGATGAACGCGGCCGTAGGAAAATCAGGACCTGGAATAAACTCCATGAGTTCATCCGTTGAAATTTCCGAATTATCAAGAAGAGCCAAACAGCCACTAATCACTTCATTCAAGTTATGAGGTGGAATGTTTGTTGCCATACCAACGGCGATACCAGACGACCCATTCACCAATAGATTTGGAACGCGCGTCGGCATAACCTCAGGGATCTGCTCTGTGCCGTCATAGTTGGGAACATAGTCGACCGTCTCTTTATCCAGATCAGCAAGGAGAGAGTGAGCAAGTTTCTGCATACGAATTTCGGTGTATCGCATCGCAGCAGGATTATCGCCATCAATCGAACCAAAGTTCCCCTGGCCATCGACCAACATGTATCTAAGCGAGAAAGGCTGAGCCATTCGTACGATCGTATCGTAAACTGCAGAATCGCCATGAGGGTGATATTTACCGATGACATCACCAACCACACGCGCCGATTTTTTATAGGCTTTGTTCCAGTCGTTGTTCAACTCGCTCATCGCAAATAGAACCCTTCTATGCACTGGCTTCAAGCCATCTCGCGCATCTGGCAAAGCACGACCAACGATGACACTCATCGCATAGTCTAAATAGGATTGTTTGAGCTCGTCTTCAATATTTACGGGAAGGATTTCTTTAGCGTGATCACTCATCTGGAGTGCATTCCTTTCTGATAAAAGTCGTTATCGTTATTTAGGTGGGGCAAAAATACTAAACGCAGTTTTAGGCGTGTTTTGCACCACTCTTTGCAGCGCCGATTCAGGCGCATTTAAAAGTGCCCTCATACTACCATAACGGTCTGTTAAAAGTGAGCATTTAGAGCCCCTGAGAGTGCGTTTAAACGCAAAAATTGGAGACTATGCAAACAAAGACTACGCTTAAGACATTATCTTGGTAAATATTCGAGTAAAAGCGTCGGTTATGCCTAAATTTTTAATCGTTGAAGACAGCTCTATTGTCGCAAAAATCTTAAAGCATCTTTTAAAAGAGCATCCCAGTCTTGACTATGATATCGCGACCACCGCCGCAGAAGCGCGCACACTTCTCGAGCGCAATAGATCGGCGTATTTTGCAGCACTCGTAGACCTAAATCTACCCGACGCACCAGACGGAGAGGTGGTAGACGAGTGCATATCCCAAAGTCTGCCAACCATTGTTCTTACTGGGAATTTTGACGAAACAAAGCGCCAAGAGATTTTTAAAAAACGCGTGGTTGACTACATCGTCAAAGAAAGCCGTTTCTCCTATGAGTACGCCATCAAGCTGCTGAATCGATTGCATCGCAACAAAGAGATCAAAATACTTGTTGCTGACGACTCGAGTACCTCTCGCAAACACATTTGCAACCTTCTACAGAGCCAACTCTATGATGTCGCTCAGGCCGATGACGGCGATACGGCCCTGCAAATGCTTGAGCAAGACACCGAGATACAAATACTCATTACCGATTACAACATGCCCCGAATGAATGGCTTTGATCTGGTCAGACAAATTCGCAAACAAGTTGATAAGAACGACTTAGTCATCATCGGGCTTTCTGCGGACGGAGATAACTCGCTCTCCGCAAAATTCATCAAAAACGGTGCGAACGACTTTTTGAAAAAGCCGTTCAGCCATGAAGAGTTTCATTGCCGAGTCATGCACAACATCGAGAACATGGAGTTCTCCAAAACCATGCACCATATGGCCATGCATGACTACTCAAGTGGCCTACCAAATAAGCGCGCATTCAATGAGCAAGCAGGGGCTCTCCTCAAGCAAGCCGACAAGCAAGGCCGCGAAGCATTTATCGCCATCATGTCGATAGATCAATTAGATGAGCTGCAAGATCGCTTCGGAATTGAAACGGCGGACCTAGTCGTGAACGAGCTACGCGAACTATTCAACAATGCACTCTCACGCTTCGTTTACGCGAGGCTCAATGACGGCGACCTAGGTATCGCCATGACAGGCATTACCGCCGAACAAGCCGAGCGCTTTTTAAATAGCTTAATTGAACGAGTGGAAGATCAGATTTTAATGATTAACGATCAGACCGTTCAGGTCACTGTCTCGGCCGGTCTGGTCAAAGCAGCATCAGGCAACCTGCTTGTCGGCAGTCGCGAGGCAGACAACTTAGCGTTCAGCGCCAAACAAAATGGTGGCAACCAGCTAGCGATGTAAGACAAGCAAACCGTAGCCAGAGCAACTCTCTCTGCTATGGCTACGGTTTAGATCTAGGTTTAGGTTTAGGTTTAGGCAAATACCACGGTCTTGTTTTCGTGAATAATCACACGCCCCTCAATGTGCATGCGCACACCTCTCGCTAGAACAGATTTTTCAGCATCCTTACCTAAGCGCACCATATCTTCGATCGTATCACTGTGGTTAATGCGAATAACATCCTGGTCAATAATCGGCCCTTCATCGAGATCCTGCGTTACATAATGGCATGTCGCACCAATCAATTTCACACCTCGGTCATAAGCCTGATGATACGGCTTTGCCCCTGCAAAGCTTGGCAAAAAGCTGTGGTGGATATTGATCACGCGCCCAGAATAACGCGAGCACAAATCGGGCGGTAAAATTTGCATATAACGCGCAAGCACAATCAAATCAGTCTCGTAAGAATCGACGAGATCCTCAACTTCTTTGAACGCTTGCGGCTTATTGTCTTTTGTTACCGGCACATAGTGGTAAGGAATATCATGCCACTCAACCATGCGGCGCAGATCTTCGTGATTTGCAATCACGGCGACGATCTCTACGTTCAGCTCATCGCTGTGCCAGCGATGCAATAAATCAGCAAGACAATGCGACTCCTTGGACGCCATCAACACTACTTTCGGCTTAACATGAGAGTCTGTCACCGACCATTTCATCGAGTATTCATTAGCAATAGGCGCAAATGCAGCTTTGAAACTCTCAAGATCGAATGGCAAAGAGCTCGCCTTGATCTCATTACGCATAAAGAACCAGCCATTTTTTTGATCTGCATGATAACTGGCCTCTGTAATCCAGCCATTGTATGTCGCCAAAAAATTACTAACCTTTGCCACAATACCGGTACGATCGGGGCATGACACAACCAAGCGATAGGTTCTTTCCATTATTACTACTCGACCTTTTTAATTCTGGGGATCTCCCCAACAAAGCGGGGCCAACCCCGTTTATCATTATTATTTACAGACCAGCCACTCAATCGCCAATTCAGAGCTTAACCAGCTCAGAGCTGCGAGCCGCACAAATAAAGTCATTTCGGTGCATTCCACCAATTTTATGACTCCACCAAGTGACTGCCAGCGAACCCCACTCAATCACTAAGCGCGGGTGATGATCGACCTGATCGGCATATTCTCCAACCCGTTGCGCGGCGGCCAACGCCTGCTCAAAATCACCAAACTTAAAAACGCGATGCAAACGCTGCTGAGACGCTTCGTTGATTACCTCCCAACCATCTACTTCTGGCATCAGCTCAGAGATTTCTGTTTCGCTCAACAAAGGCGCATCGGCACGACACGCCTCACATTGCTCCTGACTTAGCATATTACTACCTCTTCTCGCGGCAGCATGACGCTCGCCGAATGTTGCCGCCCAATACGACAGAACTAGCCTTCTAGCGTTTTGGCCGCAATAATTTTGTTGTGCCACTCAACCGGTGCAGTCTGGTGAACAGAGCTGCCTAATGCATCTACCGCTACCGAGACCGGCATATCAACAACGTCAAACTCGTAAATTGCTTCCATCCCCAATTCTGGAAAGGCGACAACCTCCGCATGTTTGATCGCTTTGGACACCAAGTAAGCGGCGCCTCCAACAGCCATTAAATAAACAGCACCGAATTCTTTAATCGCATCAATGGCAACTTGACCGCGCTCAGCCTTACCAATCATGCCGAGCAAGCCCGTCTTCTCAAGCATGGTATGGGTAAACTTATCCATACGCGTTGCTGTAGTTGGGCCAGCAGGGCCAACGACTTCTTCGCGAACTGGGTCAACCGGCCCAACGTAATAAATAAAGCGACCTTTCAGATCTACCGGAAGCTCTTCGCCGTTGTTTATCATCTCAACCATTTTCTTATGCGCAGCGTCACGGCCTGTCAGCATCTTGCCCGAAAGCAACACGGTATCACCCGGCTTGAGGTCCGCGACCTCTTCTTTGGTCACGGTATTCAGATTAACACGCTTCACGTTTTCACCGGCTTCCCAGGTAATCTCCGGCCAATCATCAAGACTTGGCGGCGTTTGCAATGCCGGGCCAGAGCCATCTAGCGTAAAGTGCGCATGTCGTGTTGCTGCGCAGTTCGGGATCATCGCCACCGGCAGGCTTGCCGCATGCGTTGGGTAATCTTTAATTTTGATATCAAGCACGGTCGTCAAACCACCAAGACCCTGCGCGCCAATGCCCAGCTCGTTCACCTTATCCATAATTTCAAGGCGCAACTCTTCAATGCGATTTTGCGGACCTCGCTCTCGCAACTCATGGATATCAATCGGGTCCATCAAAGACTCTTTCGCCATCACAGCGGCTTTTTCAGCTGTGCCGCCAATACCAATACCCAGCATTCCCGGCGGACACCAACCAGCCCCCATGGTGGGAACGGTTTTCACAATCC
>NZ_LWFU01000055.1:0-1112 GCF_001635135.1 Oleiphilus sp. HI0080 | reverse complement strand
ACTCTTATCTCTTGCCACCTCGCTCAATCAATACAACGCCGCCGTGCAAAACGGAGATTGGAGCAAATCGCCTTTTTTCTGCCTTCTCGATTATCCTGCATTTGAACTTTCGGGAAAAACTTTCGGTGTTGTCGGTTTTGGCTCATTGGGAAAAGCCGCGGCAAAGATGGCTGAAGCGCTCGGAATGACGGTGCTCGTCGCTCAACCCCCATGGAGAGATCAACAGACTCAAGACAGAACGCCCTGGAGCACATTTTTAGAAAAGTGCGATGTCATTTCCATACACTGTCCGCTGACACCCGAGTCAAAGTACCTTTTCAACCAAGAAACGCTCTCTTGCATGAAGCAAGGCGCCCTGCTGATCAATACAGCGCGCGGGGGCATTGTTCATGAAGAGGACTTGCTCGAGGCGCTTCTCTCAAAACACCTCAGAGGCGCTGCGCTGGATGTACTCGAACAAGAGCCGCCGGCAACGAACCACCCTCTCATTTCTGCCAAGCTACCCAACCTTCTCATTACGCCGCACTCCGCGTGGATTGCTACAGAATGCAGACAGCGCCTAATGGATGGCGTAACCCAAAACATCAAAGCCTTTCTCAATGGCAGCCCAAAGAACGCTGTAAATTAAGCAGCGCGTACTTTTGCTTTGCCCTTTTCGAAACGAAAGCGAGGCTGCGCTCATAGAACTGTCGCCTATGTCTCTCTCATGAGCTTGGCAATCCGCTAGAATGCAGGGGCAATTAAAGGAGAGTGACACGTGACCGAGCCAACAAATTCATCTAAGAACCTCAAGAGAGCCTGCGAGCTCATCAGCCACCTACTCATTGCTGTATGTGTCTATTTTGCATGGGCCGAGCAGTTCATCTGGTCGATCGTCTGTATCGCGGGCATCCTTTTGTTCAGCAATCTTCCTGCTTTACTAAACAAAGATGGCAAAAAGGCCAAGCTTGATAGAGAACTCGAAAAAGAACTTAGAAAGCTCTAAGTGTTAAGAACGAAAAAAGCGCCTAATGAGGCGCTTTTTTCGTTCTTCTATTTTTAAGTTACAGCGCTTACTCTTTCACCGAGCATTCTTTGGCTGAAGGATCATATTTACAACGGATTTTCCAAAG
>NZ_LWFU01000054.1:0-315 GCF_001635135.1 Oleiphilus sp. HI0080 | reverse complement strand
AACTACTTTATGAGTGTTGAGTCCGATGCGAATGACGAGTTCATCGAGGCATGGCATTCATACATCGGTAACGAAGATCGCGTTACAAACGACCCAATGGAAGCAACTTATATTGGTTTCAACATGTGGGTTGAGGCGGTAGAGAAAGCCGGTACTACTGACCCATCTGCTGTGCAAGATGCGATCATCGGCGTTTCTGTCCCTAACCTTTCTGGCGGCTTATCGACGATGATGCCAAACCACCATATTACTAAGCCAGTTTTGATCGGCGAGATTCAAGAAGACGGTCAATTCCAGGTTGTGTCGTCTACAAAT
>NZ_LWFU01000053.1:0-300 GCF_001635135.1 Oleiphilus sp. HI0080 | reverse complement strand
TAGTAAATACGCTTAGTCACTCTCTAGCCCACAACAGGTNATGAATGCATGTCAGAAACTCAAGAACACCAAGAAAGACGACAGTTCAGCCGAATACTATTCAATGCTGAGTGCACGATAAGTCAAGACGGCATGATGTGGTCGACAGAGTTAGAGGATATCTCGCTAAAAGGCGTGCTGATCAGCAAACCTGAAGGCTTCTCAATGAAAGGGAACAAAGCATTTGATGCAAGTATCAAGCTTGCAGGCGACCAACAGTGCATCAACATGAAACTCGTCTTTTCAAATGAACATAACAAC
>NZ_LWFU01000052.1:0-304 GCF_001635135.1 Oleiphilus sp. HI0080 | reverse complement strand
GCACGACCAAGGATGCAAACGGAGAGGTGGTTGAAGAGAAAATCTATGACTTTAGCCAACCATTTACTCGCATGACGATGGCGGAAGCGGTGCTTAAGTACAACCCGGAGTTTGATGCGGCAGTGATCAATGATCCTGAGAGTCACTTTGAGGCTCTGAGGGCTTATGCCAAGCAAGTCGGTGTTCCAGATTCCCCTCAGCAAAAAACATGGGGAGCGGGCAAGTATTTATGTGAGATCTTTGAAGCAACTGCAGAAGAGAAGTTAGATCAGCCTACGTTTATTACGGCCTATCCTTGGGAGGT
>NZ_LWFU01000051.1:0-365 GCF_001635135.1 Oleiphilus sp. HI0080 | reverse complement strand
GCGGTTCTTACCTTTGACGAGCCGCTGGCTATTATGCAACCAAGAGTTGTTGGAACGAATATCCCGCCGGCCAATCAACATCATTTGAGCGTGCTCATCCGATTGCTTGACGGACGATTGAAGCATTTCATCCAACATCCCCAAGTGTTTCCTCAGCCGAGGGATATCTGTCATGTAGCTGCCTGGAACTAGAGAGATGCGCTTATTGGACGTATATAGCCGCTCTGGTAACGAAGATTGCAACGACCCCAAATCCACACCATGCGGATAATTCTTTAACGATGCAATGCATAAGCCTTTACTGAGCCCCCTATTTTGCGGTCCGTAAGGTCCGTTATCGAGCGCTCTGCGTATCGGATGCGACG
>NZ_LWFU01000050.1:0-375 GCF_001635135.1 Oleiphilus sp. HI0080 | reverse complement strand
ACACCGAACCCAATTTATCCTGAACGGACTCTCTCCTTCGTCCGGCGCAGACGCCTCAGAGTCAAACCAGCGCACAACAGAGCGAACGATAGTCCGGACGTCCCGTCTCGGCTGAGACTTGTCTAACCCCATACATTTCTCCAACTTCCTTTCACTGCGGCTTATTCTCATGCCGCACCTTTGTTTCGTTACCAGCACTTACGTATCAGCGACGCAGATGGTTTAAGGCATGCCATCATCTTGTTAGGAAATGGCCCCTCAACGACTGCACTTTTGTTACTTTGCTCCGCTCTCCATGCCAAGTAAGGCATGCGCACTGAGGAAAGCAGATTCCACGCCAAACTCTGAGTTAACGGTAAAGTAATCACCACAGAT
>NZ_LWFU01000049.1:0-206 GCF_001635135.1 Oleiphilus sp. HI0080 | reverse complement strand
AAGGTACCTTCCTCCAGTATATTGAGGGGCCAGCTGACGCTCTAGAGTGCCTTTTTAACAAGATTACACTAGATGAACGGCACAAGATTTATCGCCACATTAGCGATACGAAACTAACAGAGCGTCGCTTTCCGGACTGGTCCATGCAATGGCTTACAAATGCGTATCTCGCAGAGATAAGGCTTGAAAATATATTGATAGACCAA
>NZ_LWFU01000048.1:0-633 GCF_001635135.1 Oleiphilus sp. HI0080 | reverse complement strand
GCAAGCAAGCAAAAACAATTTAGTGCTCGATATATCAGGCTATCTGTACTTCGAGAAAGGTACCTTCCTCCAGTATATTGAGGGGCCAGCTGACGCTCTAGAGTGCCTTTTTAACAAGATTACACTAGATGAACGGCACAAGATTTATCGCCACATTAGCGATACGAAACTAACAGAGCGTCGCTTTCCGGACTGGTCCATGCAATGGCTTACAAATGCGTATCTCGCAGAGATAAGGCTTGAAAATATATTGATAGACCAATTGGATATCATGCAGAAGTTAGGGGGTGCCGGACCCGACTTCTCAGAAACAGCTTTTAGATTGGTCAATTCACTCGCACGATAGCCATGTCGAGCAATTAGTTAGAGATTAGAAAGCGACAAGCTTATTCTCGCTCAACCTCACAGTCCTCTCTGCCACTCTTGCCTCAGCGGAATCGAGCCTGGCTTATTCAAGGCCAGATTAATTTTATCCAACATCGCCTGCTTATCTTGGCCAAGCGTCCCCTTCAAAACCAAGTAAGTGGACGCATGGTCCGACCGAAAAACGGTGTTCTTCAACTCAAAGGTCGAAACCAATGAATGAATTTCTTTAAATAACTCTTCCTGCGAAAGAGGCTCATAGTCGCCATC
>NZ_LWFU01000047.1:0-620 GCF_001635135.1 Oleiphilus sp. HI0080 | reverse complement strand
CTACTTGCGTAATATTTAGCTCATAACTACCAGGAACGGTATTTTGGCCGGCGCTAAAGAATTCGACCTGACTATCGCTCGCTCTTCCCTGATCGGCAAAAATACCAATCACGGATTCTGTGTTCGTCTGCAGTTGAGTCCGAAACTCCGACTCATTAAAGATCAAGTTTCCGGTCTCACGAGAAGTTGTAATTCCGACCTCGGCTAAACTTCGAATTGGATCAGATTCAAGCCCCGCAATTGGCCGACCAAGGATATTTCTGATCTGGCTCGTGATCGTTCTAGTCGTCGAATCACCAACAAGAAGTCCAGCTGCAGAAGGATTACCCGGATCTATCTGGGAGTTCTCAACGATGAGCTCCCTAAGCGCGTTGTACTTCTCAATGAACTCCTGAACCTTTTCGACAACGTAGTCTTCGTTACGCGCTACCTTCAAAGTAGCCGGCGAATTCTCATTTGTTCCCGTCAGATTGATGGTCAAGCCTTCAACCAAATCGTCAACCGTATTAGTGCTGCGCGTAATAGGGATGCCATTGAATTCAAATGCCGCATCGGAAGCTGCTTGGTTCTGCGTGAGATTCTGAGCGCCCGCGGTATATGACAGGCTTGAAAGTCCCAGA
>NZ_LWFU01000046.1:0-390 GCF_001635135.1 Oleiphilus sp. HI0080 | reverse complement strand
TTTCAGCATCACCGATATAGCTCAGGTGATTCACTTTGGATCCACTACCGATGTTCGCCTTTTTGGTTTCAACAAAATTTCCGATTTTCGCATTCTCTGCAAGAGCAGTACCTGGTCTTAGCCGTGCAAAAGGTCCAATATTACAATGCCCGTCAACTTGGCTCTCTTCGATAACGCTGTGCGAGTTAACAGTCGTATTTTCGCCGATAGAACTATTGGTAATAATGCAATTTGGCCCAATGTAAACTCCATCAGCCAAGGTGACACGCCCAATAAAAACGCAATTTAAGTCGATTGTCACATCCTTGCCACACACGAGCTCGCCACGAATGTCGATACGATTCGGATCAAATAGACTCACCCCGTCGCGCAGTAAACGCTCACCGTACT
>NZ_LWFU01000045.1:0-8338 GCF_001635135.1 Oleiphilus sp. HI0080 | reverse complement strand
AAGCGAGCGACTCTGTAAGCGGTCTTTCGCGAACGCAAGCGAGACTTGATAACCGGTTTCAGCCAAGCCGAGACCTTGCATTCCAACCATAATGCGCGCGGCATTCATCATCGTGAACATGCACTTAAGGCCTTCGTTCTCTTTACCAACGAGCCAGCCNGTCGCACCTTCAAAGTTCATCACACACGTAGCGGATGCTTTGATCCCCATTTTGTGTTCCAGTCCGCCACAAAAGGCAGGATTTCTCGACCCGTCTTCCATGAACTTAGGAACGACAAAAAGGGAAATGCCCTTGCTGCCCGCTGGCGCGTCCGGCAATTTCGCCAAAACTAGATGCACAATGTTCTCAGCCAGGTCATGCTCGCCGCCGGTAATCCATACTTTGTTACCTGTGATCGAGTAACTCCCATCTGCGTTTGGCTCTGCCTTGGTTTTGATCAAGCCTAGATCTGTTCCGCAGTGCGGTTCGGTCAAACACATCGTGCCAGTCCATTCACCGGCCACCAGTTTCGGTAAAAAATAGGTTTGCTGATGCTCATTACCATGGATAGTGAGTGCATCGATAGCGCCATGCGACAAGCCTGGATACATGCCAAACGACAAATTGGTCGAACAGCACATTTCGTCTACGACCACTTTCAAAAAATGCGGAAGGCCTTGGCCACCATGTTCAACAGGCGTTGCTAAACCGCTCCAGCCTCCTTGTTGATAGGTCTGATAGGCTTCTTTAAAACCAGCGGGAGTAGTGACCGCTTTCGTTTCCGGATCATATTGACACCCTTCCCTATCGCCAGACGCGTTAATGGGCTGAAGGACATTCTCTGATAACTTTGCTGCTTCCTCTAGTACAGCACGCTGCATGTCTTCGGTCGCATCTTCAAACTGTTCAATGTTGGCTATGTTGCCAGCTTTCAAAATCTCATAGAGAACAAAGTACATGTCCTCTAAAGGAGCTTTGTAATGATTCACAATTCACCTCTATTCGTTGTTGTGTACTGCTATTACGCAAGGTTTACGAAATTAGGTCAGTGGAATTGCCAATTTCAGTAAATAGCTCAATTTACGCTATTCTTAAGAGGTAAAGTGACGTTCATAATTTAAAAAAAGACGTAAGCGCAACACGCTGAGCGCCAACAACCGGTTACCATATTGAAAACACCCAACGGAACAGACTTGTTAACGATAAGCGCATGCGTTCGCAGCCTAGGCCATCGAACGCTTATGGCAATGGTAATGCTGTTCGCGCTCATCACGTTTCACGTTCATGCTGAGCCGACGATTGACCTAAGCCCAGAAGAAGAAGCCTGGCTTGCCGCAAATCCTGTTATCAAGGTTGGCAACGATCTCGCGTGGCCACCATTCGATTTTTATGAAAATGGCATGGCGCGTGGCTACAGCATGGATTTACTGCGCGAACTTGCCGACATGCTTGGTATTGAGCTTGCCTTTATTCAAGATGAATCTTGGGATGCACTAACCACCAAGTTTGAGAACAAAGAGCTTGATGTTCTAACAGCCTATGAGATTACACCCGAGCACAAAAAACATGCCTTGTTCTCACAGCCTTATCTCAACACGCTCCGCTCCATTATCATTCGCGAAGGAACCGAGTTCCTCAATAACTATCGCGACCTCTATGGCAAAAAAGTCGCGGTTGTGCGTGGTTACGACTATGAAGAGATTATCTCTAGAGACCACCCACAAGTTGAATTAGTGTTGGTAGATACGCCAATTGAGGCACTGAAAAAAGTCTCATTCGGCGAAGCGGACGCCTTTCTCGAAAACAGTGCAGTTGCGGCATATCTAATAAACATTCATGGGTTTCCGAACCTGGAATTTGCGGGTAATCCGGATTTTCCTGGCATGGAAGTTGGCGAACCCATTCGCATTGCCGTTCGTAATGATTGGCCCGAGCTGAACGCTATGTTTCGTAAAGCATTACGCGCGCTCCCTGAGCAATCACGCATTCATCTTCGACAGAAATGGCTGCAAGTCTCAGATAGGTCAAAAAATATAAAGCTTGCGCTAACAGAACAGGAGCGCGCATGGCTGCAGTCAAAGGAAACCATAAAAGTCGCCGTAGACGCATCATGGGCCCCAATCGAATACGAAGATCAGTTCGGCAGGTTTCAAGGCATTTCGTCAGACTATTGGAAACTGCTTGAGGAACAGCTTGGTGTCCAATTTGAGTATGAAACGTTTATTCCTTGGAGCGAGGGTTTAGAAGCCTTTAAAAGAAAAGAGATCGACATCATGAGCTCTTTTGCGCGCACATCGAGCCGCGAAAACTTTACGATTTTCACAGATCCTTTTATTTCTATGCCGATCAGTATCTTCACGCGAAGCGACAATCCTTACGTTGGTAAGTTAGAAAATCTAAAAGGAAGGAAGGTCTCTGTTTTGAGCGGTTCAGCCGCCGAGGAATATTTATCAGAGAGTTACCCAGACTTATTCCTGATCGGTGTAGAGAGTGTTTCCCAAGGTTTGGAGGTGCTTGCAGACAAAAAGTCTGATGCACTTGTAGGCAATCTTGGCATCATCAATTACTACATCAACAAGCATAATATCAGCGACATTCGCATGTCTGGAAACACAGACTTCAACTATGATCTCACGCTTGGCATCCGACATGATTGGCCCGAGCTTGCGCTCATCATGCAAAAAGCGATGAATAGCATTAGTGAAGAGCAACGCGATGAAGTTTTTAATCGCTGGATGTCGGTTAAGTTTGAACATCAAGTGAACTACAACACGATCATCTGGATTGCCCTAATCGCGCTAGCCATAATCTGTTTCGTCGTTTGCTGGAACAGAGTACTTGAAAGGCAAATTCGAGAGCGAACCTCGGAGTTACAACATCAAGCCCATAACGATTCATTAACCAACCTCCCCAATCGTCTGCGCTGCCTTGAGTATTTGGACGAGCTGCGCGCTCAGGCGCAAGAGGAAAACAGCCGCTTCGCTGTCATGTTCATTGACCTGGATGACTTCAAAAGCATCAATGATTCAATGGGACACGAAGCCGGAGATGCACTATTGATTGACGCAGCGATCCGCCTCAAGTCAGTACTCCATAGTGATGACTTTGTCGGTCGTTTAGGAGGTGATGAATTTGTTGTGTTCGTCAAAGAAAAAGGGCGCGAGGGCAACTTTAGCCGAGTCGCCGATAAGATACTTCTCGAATTTAAAAACTCGTTCAATATCGAGAACCGACGCTTAAAAGTATCCGCAAGTATTGGTATTTCTATTTATCCGGATAATGGACAAACATCCTCTGTTCTGCTCAGTAACGCCGATGCCGCCATGTACCATTCTAAAGATATGGGGCGCAGCATTTATTCGTTCTTTACCGCAGACATGAACCAAGAGGTCGAAACCAGACTGCAATATACCGAGCAACTGCACAGAGCTTTACAACTCGGCGAGATTGAATGCTACTACCAACCCAAACTAAGCCTTCCCGACTTAGACATTACGGGCTTTGAAGTATTGGTTCGATGGAACAATCCAGAGCTAGGGCAAGTAAGCCCAAGAGACTTCATTCCGATCGCGGAATCCACCGGACTCATTCTTCCCATCGGACAGTTCGTCTACGAACAGGCGCTCACCAAGCTTTCGGAGCTCCAAGCTATGTTTAAGCGTGACTTTACGATGGCGATCAACCTCTCGCCTCTTCAATTCAGAGATTCAGAACTTGTCGAGTGGATTCGCACTGGCGCTCAGACCTGTAAAATTGATTTCAAAAACATTGAACTTGAGATTACCGAAGGCGTTCTTCTCAATGAATATGACTACGTTGTTACCGCGCTGAACGAATTAACCGCACTCGGTTTGAAAATCTCGCTTGATGATTTTGGCACCGGATACTCGTCTATGAGCTATCTCCGCAAATACCCGTTTGGTAGCCTGAAGATCGATCAAGAGTTTATCCGGGACATGACGGAAGACAACGACGACAGAACACTGGTTAAAACAACGATCGATTTAGCGCATGAACTAGGCATGGAAGTCGTTGCTGAAGGTGTTGAGCTAGAAGAACAGTCAACTATGCTCGCCGCAATGCGCTGCGACACCGTTCAGGGGTATTTATTCAGCAGACCCGTGCCATTTGATCAATTAGTAGCTTATCTCAAAGAGCACAAAACCTTGGGTTCGGATTAGTATAAACCTGCCTCGTATCTGCACCGAAACCGATATCCAATGATCTCTCGCTTCTGAGCGCTTACGAAACACGCATTACCACTCGATAGGTGCGCCGTCCCACGCCACAAAGGAGAGTGTTTTATCCAACGGTTGGTCCCGCATGACTGACACCAAACGCTCAGCAGAAAAGTCGCTTGAAAAAAGCTTGTTGGAAGGCACGTTTGAGCTAAATGGTGCAGAAAGTTGGGACTTCGTGGTACCAGGGTGATAAGCGAGTAGCTTTACATTCGGAAAACGACGCCCAAACTCGACCGACAGAGATTTTAACATCATATTGAGTGCGGCTTTTGATGCGCGATAGCTATACCAACCGCCAAGTTGGTTATCAGAAATGCTACCAACACGCGCCGAAAGTACCGCAACACGCGCAACCACGTTTTTGCCAAACAAACTCGATAGACTTTGCAGCCAAAGCATCGGCATCAACGTGTTCGTTTCCAACACATCCAGCGCGGACTCTCGATCCAGCGTATCGATTCTCTTCTCGGGCTGCAAAGAGCCGTTATGGAGTAAACCGGTCGCAATCACGATATCGAACTCCGGCTGGCCCCCGATAGGAAGCTGTGTTCGAATTTGCTCAACAACTCGAAGCATCGAGGCTTTGCTGCTATCGGACCTTAACAAACTTAATTTGGATTTTCCCGATGCGATGTTGAGCGGTGAGGCGTCTTCAAGAGATCTAGAAACGGCAAAAACCGTCTGAGTGTCTGCATCAGCACAAAGTTGACGGACACATCCGCCACCGATGCCACCAGAGGCGCCAATAACGATCGCAACACGGTTTGAACTATTCATTCCCATATTATCCTGCTTGTGCCGATTGATTATCCCCGAACGGGAACAAACTAACTCTTCTTACTTTCGCAAACACCATTATTACATCGAGCCTGCCCGGTCAGCATCCATGATAAGCGATATCGGTTATCAGCAAACAAAACATACGCTCTGTCTGCAAACCAGCGAATAATTGGCCAGCGCAATAGTTGTACCCACGGTTTTTTACCCACTGCCCTCCAGGCCGCTGCCGTGACATCCAGCCCTTTCAGAACCTTGCCATTCTGCTGCGCATGCAAAATGCGCATAGCCTCATCAAAATTAACATGCCCATAATGGCTTGCGAATTCTTCGCTATGCAAATCCACCAAACGCAGCTTCTTTGTCGTGTCATAGGCTTGCAACGCGCGCATTTCTTTTGCGCAAAGCGGACAGGTACTGTCATAAAAAATGATGAGTTCACTCATATTCTGTTGTCCTTTCTCGTTCAAACGCACTCTTCGCAAACACGTAAGGTACGTTCTCATGTACAGGCAGGATCATTTTAAATAAGCCTATCAAATCTTCAGGCTTGATAGGCTGCGCTATATCACCCTATCATGCCCTTCGCGATTCACATTCGACAACCATTCGTATGTAAATAACAAAACCAATTCGAGAGGAAGTAGAACTAATGGATATTAACGGAGTACCTGCAATTGTGACGGGTGGTGCATCTGGGCTGGGTGAAGCAGCTGCGCGTATGCTCGCAGCGATGGGAGCAAAAGTCAGCATCTTTGATGTGCAAATGGAGCGGGCGCAAGAAGTCGCCAAAGACATCGGCGGCCTGGCGTTTGACTGCGACGTAACCAGTGCAGCAAGCGCCGAAGCTTGCTTTGAACAAGCGCGCGCTCAACATGGCCCCGTTGGTATCGCGGTTAACTGTGCAGGTATTGGTGTGCCGGCGAAGATTCTCGGTAAAGAAGGCCCAATGGCAATGGATTTTTTCAACAAAGTCATTGCTGTCAACTTAAGCGGCTCATTCAATATTATGCGCCTTGCTGCTCATGAGATGCAGGAGCGTGAAGCAAATGGTGATGGAGAGCGCGGCGTGATCATCTCCACAGCGTCTGTCGCGGCCTACGAGGGCCAAATCGGTCAAGCCGCTTATTCTGCATCCAAAGGTGGTATCGTCTCTATGACCTTACCTGCAGCGCGCGAGCTAGCTCGCTACGGTATTCGCGTGCTTGCCATTGCGCCTGGACTGTTTATGACGCCAATGTTAGCGGCGCTTCCGGAGGCCGCTCAAGAAAGTTTGGCAGCAACACTTCCCTTTCCACAGCGCTTGGGTGATCCGAAAGAATACGCTCGCATTGTAAAGGAAATGGTCGAGAACCCCTTACTAAATGGCGAAGTGATTCGAATAGACTGTGCACTGCGCATGGCGCCAAAATAGAGAGAGCAGAATTGAGCATCATCATCGACCGGCTGCTTCGCCGGTCAGATCCACTAAGCGAAAATATCAATTCGATGACCGACTGGTTTGAACGTCATCAATGTGTAACCAATGAGCTTAAAAACAGCATCGACAAAGCGCTTTTAAGCGGTTTTTGCTTCCGACAAACAAGTTTTGCGTTTGCATCTGCGTATCAATCCGCAATGGAGTCCATGTTCCGTTTAGACGGAAAAGCAATCGCTGCACTGTGCCATACAGAAAAAGGCGTGAAAAAACCGCGTGAAATGCAAACAACGCTAACATGCCACAAGGGCAAAACTGTTCTAAACGGCAGTAAATCCTTTGTATCGGGTGGTACAGACGCCGAAGTACTTTTCATTAGCGCTGTCGATCTTCGTGAAACAACAAATGCTGAACAAGCCCATGTGCGTATTGTAAAGTTAGACGCGAAGCGAACAGGAATCAACGCGAAGGCCTTGCCAACCCTTCCCTTTGTTCCCGAGCTAAGCCATGCAGCGCTCGCTCTCAACCAAGTCACCCTATCCGATGAGGATATCGTCGATGGAGATGGGTACAAGGACATGATCAAGCCATTTCGAAGTGAAGAGGATATCCATATCCTTGCCGCTCTCACAGCCCAGAGACTCCGTGTGGCGCTAGATCAGAAGCAAACAGATATTGCGGTGCGTTTACTAAGCCTGGTCTCGTCGATCAAAGGGCTCGAAACGGCAGACCGAAGCGCGCCGTCGTGCCACTTACAATTGGCAGGGGTCAAAGCGTCTTTCGAGGACATCGTTGCCTTGCAAGAACCGCTGATTACGCAGTCGATGCCTGCTTTTCAAGCGGCTTGGCGACGAGACAAAGCCTTACTTTCGATAGCTGAAAAAGCACAGTCGATAAGAACCCAACACGCTTGGGATTACTTTTTGTCAGACCGCTTTTTAGCCGAAGACTCTTTGCGTAGAGACTTTTGAGCCGCTGATTGAACACGGGCAATTTTCTTTGCTCGCGTCTTCGCCGCTTTTTGAAGCTCACGCTGCATCCGGTCTCTGGCAGATTTTATACGAGCAGGTAGTTCGCCCTCGCTGAAGTAAGTATGAATCAGCTCTTGCGACCGCACCCGACCATTTATTTTGAACGTTCGATACTGGTTGCTCTGCTCACGGTCCAACACGCGTGCCTTCACGTTATCGCACCATTGGATATCGAGAACATCCTGAACCATTTGCTGAAGAGATTTGTCGTAAATTGGCGTTGTCACTTCAACTCGGAAATCAATATTACGCGTCATCAAATCGGCTGATGAGATAAAATATTTTGGTTCACCATTGTTGTGGAATGCGTATACGCGCGGATGCTCTAGAAAACGATCGACGATACTAATAGCCTCAATGTTTTCAGAAACCCCTTTTACGCCTGCGACTAAGGACATCATACCCCGACAAATAATGCGGATTCTTACGCCCGCATTCGAGGCCGCATAAAGCAGTTTTACGAGAGGTTCATCGACCAGATTGTTGCATTTGATTTGGATTTCAGCAGGAAGACCTTTTTCCGCATTGCGAATCTCCTGATGAATCAGCTCTGTCAAACCAATTCGTTGAGTCAAAGGAGAGAGCAGCAAGTGCTTATAATCATGTCGACGATAGGTATAGCTAATAAAATCAAACACATTCGCGACATCTTTTCCGATCTCTTGATCCCGCGTGATCAAGCTGAAATCTGTATACAAGGTTGCCGTTTTCTCGTTGAAATTACCGGTACCAATGTGTGAGTAGTAACGGAGCTTTCCTTCTTCCTTCCGCGTAATAGATATGAGCTTTGAATGCACCTTCAGCCCCGGAACACCAAAGATAACATTTACTCCGCCATCGGTGAGCTGATTCGCCCAAGCGATATTATTCGCCTCGTCGAAGCGCGCTTGCA
>NZ_LWFU01000044.1:0-287 GCF_001635135.1 Oleiphilus sp. HI0080 | reverse complement strand
TCCACCAGACAAACAAAAAGAACTGCGTGAAGCGTCTGTGCAGCTCGACGCAAAAATGCGCGAGATTCGTGGTTCAGGAAAGGTTTTCGGAAGTGAGCGCATTGCCGTTATGGCGGCGCTCAATCTAACATACGAGCTGATGCAGAGCTCGATGAGCTCTAGTGGAGAGGAGCAGAAGCTGAGCAAGCTTGAAGCGCAAATGGATCAGATACTTGCAGCGAAAGAATCCCGGTAACACAAAAAACATTGTCTGGGCTAGCCATCCTGCATTATGTTTTTTTTAGTAA
>NZ_LWFU01000043.1:0-629 GCF_001635135.1 Oleiphilus sp. HI0080 | reverse complement strand
CCGTTCGTAAAAGATATCGATAAAGCTATCGGCATTTCTGATAGCGTCGTTTTCAATAATTGAACTTTTAAATGGCTTCGTTGCAGGCAGAGGTTTTTCCGCAGACGCGGAGTCAATCGATTCTATGCTAACAGTGGATGGCATGTTTTTTACCTTGGCTTCGTTATGTTTATTGGTAGCCTTCGAGACGACATCCTAACGTCTCACAGGCGCCGAAGCGCCCGTACACCCAGTTTATTCGACAAAAAGGTCTTTCATCAAGGGTTTCGTGTTCTCGCTTGAGTAGCGGTATTGGTCGAAGTCAGTGACGCCACTTTTTCGCAAGACGCATTCATCTATAAGAAGCTCGCCAGTGAGTGCGAGCTTGTCTGTAGAGAGTACTTCATAAGCGGCATCTGCCATGATGGCCGGTATCCGACCTTTCTCAAGAATACTCTTGCCGCCACCTTCGAATTCGACCGCCGCGGTCGCAATGACGGTTTGGGGCCACAAGGAATTTACCGCAATGCCAAAGCGGCGGTACTCCTGCGCCAAACTGATGGTCAGCATAGACATCCCATATTTGGTGACCGTGTATGGGCCATAGTGCTGAAACCATTTAGGATCGAGATTCAGTGGAGGCGATAAGC
>NZ_LWFU01000042.1:0-380 GCF_001635135.1 Oleiphilus sp. HI0080 | reverse complement strand
GCAATTCCCATGTGTGATTTGCTCATTAAATCCAATAGTTTTCAAACGAAACCGATTAAATTTGAGGTTAACGTTATGCCAGATTATAAAGCTCCCCTAAGAGATATTAAGTTCCTTATGGACGAAGTGCTTGATAGTGAAAAGCACTATCAGAATATTGGTGCTACTGAAGCGACGCCGGACATGGTTGACGCAATTGTTACTGAGGGAGCGAAGTTTTGTGAAGAAGTTCTAGCCCCAATTAACCAAAGTGGCGACCAAGAAGGTTGTACTTGGAGCGAAGACGGCGTTAAGACTCCCGCTGGTTTTAAAGAGGCGTATCAGCAGTTCGTGGAGGGCGGTTGGCCTTCGATGAATGCTCCTGTAGAGCATGGCGGCCA
>NZ_LWFU01000041.1:0-378 GCF_001635135.1 Oleiphilus sp. HI0080 | reverse complement strand
CGTGTCCGAATTCCGGTGACATCGAAAGATCAGGGAAGTTACTCGAGTAAGTTTATTGACCAACACATGACCGGAGAGTGGTCAGTGCAAGTGCGAGATGAACAAGGCGAGCTTTATGCCATGGCGAATTTTAAAGTTGTTCGCTAACTGTGTTATTTGGCTTAAAAAAGTTGATCGGTGGGTTGTTGATGCCAATACCGATCGTGCTGTTTCTGCTTGTTCTCAGTGCAGGGCTTTTTTATAGAAAATCGAAACGGCTTGCGGCGAGCTGTCTGTGTTTTGCGTTGATCGCGCTTTACCTTCTTTCTGTTCAACCTATTGCGAATGCCATTGCCCAGCCTTTGGAATTCAAATATCCAAAATATGCGCAGCAGCCTG
>NZ_LWFU01000040.1:0-458 GCF_001635135.1 Oleiphilus sp. HI0080 | reverse complement strand
TGCCCTTCCAACTTTCGATAGTCCTCAAGTAGCAAGGTGATTTTGTCTTCGAGCCCCGCCTCCTTGACGCGCTGGCAAGCCAAGTCATATTGCTGACGTGAAATAGTGGTCGTGGTGACCTTGCACCCATAGTTTTGTGCTGCATAGATTGCAAAGCCGCCCCACCCCGTTCCGATCTCGACAACGTGGTCAGTTTTGCTCAATTGGAGTTTTTCACAAATCGTACGCAGCTTGTTTAACGAGCCTTCTTCCAAGCTTGCATCTTCACTCGGAAACAACGCAGACGAATACATCATGGTTGGGTCTAAAAAGGTCTTGAAAAAATCATTCCCCAAATCATAGTGCGCAGCGATGTTTCGCTTTGAGCCCTTCACCGTATTTTGGTTCAGGCGATGCATCACCTTCAGAACAGGTTTAGAGAGTTTAGCGAGCCCGCCCTCCATACCATCCAACACGTC
>NZ_LWFU01000039.1:0-461 GCF_001635135.1 Oleiphilus sp. HI0080 | reverse complement strand
TAAGTCTGAAGAATACTACAAGAAAGTTATGTATCTGACCGTGCCATTACTTTGGGCGGGAGTGATTGCCTGTGCATACACTGTTTCTCAATATGAATGGTCTTGGTTTAGCTTTCTGGGCGGCGCGTTGTCCGCGGGACTGGTAGCAGGTATTGGCGTTAACTTGGGCCATGAGATGGGGCACAAGATCAATGATCGAGTTCAAGTATTCTTCGCCAAAATGGCGCTAGCTCTTTCTGGCTATGGGCACTTCTTTATTGAGCACAATAAAGGTCATCACAAAGATGTAGCGACACCTGAAGATCCAGCTTCTTCAAGAATGGGTGAGTCACTTTACAAGTTTGTGAAGCGCGAAATTCCTGGGGCGTTTCGTCGAGCTTGGGAACTGGAATCCGCTCGATTAAAGAGAATGGGTAAATCTGAGTGGTCTTTCAGCAATGAAATTATTCAGCCAGCTATCG
>NZ_LWFU01000038.1:0-289 GCF_001635135.1 Oleiphilus sp. HI0080 | reverse complement strand
TGCTGCGCTTTAGTTGTGGACTTGATATGCCACTGGATTAGTCTGGCACCCAAGGCGCTTGCAAGCTGTTCAGCTAGCATGGTTTTACCGGTTCCTGGCTCGCCTTTGATGAGCAAAGGCTTTTGAAGTGCGATCGCAGAATTGACCGCCATTTGAAGATCGTCAGTTGCGACGTAGTCCTGAGTACCCTTGAACGACATAATATTTCCTAAATAGATTTGGGCTAAACGTGCGACATTCTAAAGCAATGCACGTTTATTGCCCATACAACAGATTGTTCCACGTTATG
>NZ_LWFU01000037.1:0-686 GCF_001635135.1 Oleiphilus sp. HI0080 | reverse complement strand
ACTCCATTTTGTCGATTTCTAAAAGCAGATCGTTTGGAAACTCAATATCCGCTTTATCAATCTCGTCGATCAACAAAATCACGCGCTCTTCCGCTTCAAAGGCCTCCCAAAGCTTTCCCTTCACGATATAGTTGGAAATGTCATGGACTCGATCCACACCTAATTGTGAATCTCTTAGCCGCGAAACGGCGTCGTATTCGTAAAGACCCTGCTGCGCTTTAGTTGTGGACTTGATATGCCACTGGATTAGTCTGGCACCCAAGGCGCTTGCAAGCTGTTCAGCTAGCATGGTTTTACCGGTTCCTGGCTCGCCTTTGATGAGCAAAGGCTTTTGAAGTGCGATCGCAGAATTGACCGCCATTTGAAGATCGTCAGTTGCGACGTAGTCCTGAGTACCCTTGAACGACATAATATTTCCTAAATAGATTTGGGCTAAACGTGCGACATTCTAAAGCAATGCACGTTTATTGCCCATACAACAGATTGTTCCACGTTATGTACAGCCCTTATGATGAAAATGGATTACTAACAACAAAATACACGCTATAAAGCGTGCAATGTAGACGCAAACGAACAAGCCCTGTTGATCCATAAACGTATAAATCAGCGTACAATATCTTAATCAACTTCAAGGAATAGAGTTTAGGATGAAAACGAAGTTAATTCTTTTGGCCCACGGTAGTAGT
>NZ_LWFU01000036.1:0-342 GCF_001635135.1 Oleiphilus sp. HI0080 | reverse complement strand
GTAGAACTTTATGGTTCCGTCTTCGCAGCAGCCTTTCAAGGCGATATTAAGGCAATCAATATCGCAACGGGCACAGAAGTTTGGAGTAAATCCATTTCGACCTATCGTGGAGTTGCGGTATCGCGCGCAGCTGAAATCCTTGTTGTGACCGACTCTGAAGGCGTTGTTTATGGTCTCGACGTCGCATCAGGAAAAGAGGTTTGGCGTAGTGAGGCACTCAAGTATCGACGATTAAGTGGTGCAGAAATACTCGGAAACTATGCTGCAGTAGCGGATTTTGAAGGCTACGTTCACCTCCTCGATGTCGGTTCCGGTGCGATTGCTGGCAGGGTCCGGCCTGAT
>NZ_LWFU01000035.1:0-740 GCF_001635135.1 Oleiphilus sp. HI0080 | reverse complement strand
AGCTCTTAGAGTAGTAAAACGACGCACGGACGCGATTAAGAAAAAGCAGAACAACAATAAACAAAAATCGTAGAGCAAAACAATAAGATATAAAAAAACCGCTGAAGCGCAAGCTCCAGCGGTTTTTTTTAAGTCATTCAAGAAGAGCCCTTGCAAACTATTCGCTTAAAGACGCATCTCTATACCTTGAGCCGCCATAAACTCTTTCGCTTCTTGAACCGTATGTTCGCCAAAATGGAAGATACTTGCAGCCAGTACAGCATCGGCACCACCGTGTGTCACACCATCCGCTAAATGCTGCAAATTCCCTACGCCGCCTGATGCGATGACGGGAATAGAGACAGCTTCTGAAATGGCTCTTGTCACGCCTAAGTCATAACCACTCTTCACACCATCCTGATCCATACTTGTGAGCAGAATTTCGCCAGCGCCGTAGTCGGCCATCTTTTTGCTCCACTCAACAGCATCCAAACCTGTCGGCTTACGACCACCATGAGTGAAAATTTCCCAACGCGGCTCCTCTTCGGGGCCACTTACTTTTTTGGCGTCAATAGCAACAACAATACATTGACTCCCAAAGCGCTCAGCCGCTTCTCGAACAAGCTCTGGATTAAAGACAGCAGCCGTATTAATACTTACTTTATCTGCACCAGCGTTAAGCATGTTACGGATATCTTCCAGTTTACGGATTCCCCCGCCCACTGTTAGAGGGATAAAGACGTTCTCGGCGATCTGTTCAA
>NZ_LWFU01000034.1:0-7514 GCF_001635135.1 Oleiphilus sp. HI0080 | reverse complement strand
TCCGGGGATTGTGATTGGTAAGAAAGGCGAAGATGTAGAGAAATTGCGTAACGAAGTTAGTCGAATGATGGGTGTGCCTGTGCACATCAATATCGAGGAAATTCGTAAGCCTGACTTGGATGCAAAATTGGTTGCGGCTAGCGTAGCTAACCAGTTGGAGCGTCGAGTCATGTTCCGTCGTGCGATGAAGCGCGCGGTTCAAAACGCCATGCGTCAAGGTGCCAAGGGTATCAAGATACAGGTTGGCGGTCGTCTTGGTGGTGCTGAAATCGCTCGTTCAGAGTGGTATCGAGAAGGTCGTGTGCCGTTGCACACACTTCGAGCAGACGTTGATTATGCTACGCATGAAGCGAGCACAACGTACGGCATCATTGGTGTAAAAGTATGGATCTTCAAGGGCGAGATTCTTGGCGGTATCGAACAGGTACGCGAAGAAAAGAATTCTGCTCGCAAGAAGTCTGCTAAGTAAGGGGCCGAGAGATGTTACAGCCAAAACGTACCAAATTTAGAAAAGTACAAAAGGGTCGTAATCGTGGCCTTGCTCAACGCGGTAGTAAAATCAGCTTCGGTGAGTACGGTTTGAAAGCGACTGGTCGTGGTCGTATCACGGCACGCCAAATTGAGGCGGCTCGTCGTACGATTACACGTAAAGTTAAGCGTGGCGGAAAGATCTGGATTCGAATTTTTCCTGACAAGCCGATTACGCAAAAGCCTTTGGAAGTTCGTCAAGGTAAGGGTAAAGGTAACGTTGAGTATTGGGTTTGCCAAATTCAACCGGGCCGAGTGCTATACGAGATTGAAGGTGTGTCAGAAGAATTGGCACGCGAAGCTTTCGCGCTAGCTGCTGCTAAGTTGCCTGTTCCAACAACCTTTGTTGAAAGGACGGTGATGTAATGAAAGCAAGTGAATTACGCGATAAGTCTGTTGAAGAGCTGAATACAGCGTTGGAAGAAGCATTAAAAGAGCAGTTTAACTTACGCCTTCGTAAGTCGACTGGTCAGCTCAACCAATCGCATCTTGTAGCTCAAAACCGAAAAGATATTGCTCGTATCAAAACAGTATTGACGCAGAAGGCAGGTGAGTGATTATGAGTGAAGTGGCAAATAACACAGCTCGTACCATCAGCGGTAAAGTCGTCAGCGACAAAATGGATAAGTCCATTACTGTATTGGTAGAGCGTCGTGTGAAGCATCCAATTTATGGTAAATACGTTAAGCGTTCTACCAAATTGCATGCTCATGATGAAAACAACGAGTGCAATATCGGCGACGTTGTAACTATTCAGGAGACTCGTCCGTTGTCTAAGACGAAGTCCTGGAAGCTAGTTACCGTTGTTGAGAAGGCAGCTAAAGTCTAACCCAGAGTGTTTGGAGAACTAAGATGATTCAGACGGAAAGTATGCTCGACGTAGCCGACAACAGCGGTGCGCGCCGAGTTCAGTGTATAAAAGTACTGGGTGGCTCTCATAGACGTTACGCACGAATCGGCGACGTAATTAAGGTCACCGTTAAGGAAGCGATTCCACGTGGTAAGGTTAAGAAAGGACAAGTATTGAACGCGGTTGTTGTGCGTACCCGTAAAGGCGTTCGTCGCCCTGACGGTTCGTTGATCAAGTTTGATGGTAATGCAGCAGTTCTTTTGAACGCGCAGAACGCACCAATCGGTACTCGTATTTTTGGCCCTGTAACTCGTGAGTTGCGCGGTGAGAAGTACATGAAAATTATCTCCCTAGCACCTGAAGTGCTTTAAGGATAGAGGCCCGTTATGAAAAAGATCAAACGTGACGATGAAGTGATTGTCATAGCAGGCAAGGACAATGGTAAGCGCGGTAAAGTGACGCGTGTGATGAAGGACGGTCGTTTGATCGTTTCTGGCATCAACATGGTCAAGCGCCACACAAAACCAAACCCAATGTTGGGAACGCCAGGCGGCATTGTTGAATCGGAAGCCCCGATTCAAGCTTCAAACGTAGCGATTTTTAATCCTACTACGAGCAAAGCCGATCGCGTTGGTTTCAAAGTCCTTGAAGATGGCAAAAAGGTACGTGTGTTTAAGTCGAACAACGAAGTTGTCGACCAATAAGTAAGCAGGTAGCGATATGGCACATATGAAAGAAGTTTATGCAAGCGAAGTCGTACCTGCATTGCAAAATGAGTTCAACTATAAGAGCTCTATGCAGGTACCTCGCATTGAAAAAATCACCTTAAACATGGGTGTTGGTGAAGCAATGGTAGACAAAAAGCTTCTTGAGAACGCGGTAGCGGATCTTGAGGCGTTGTCTGGTCAAAAGCCAGTCATCACGAAAGCGCGCAAGTCAGTTGCAGGCTTTAAAGTTCGTGAAGGCTATCCAATCGGTTGTAAAGTTACACTGCGCGGCGAGCGTATGTGGGAATTTTTCGAGCGTTTGGTTGGTATTGCTATTCCTCGTATCCGTGATTTCCGTGGTCTGAATTCGAAGTCTTTTGACGGTCGAGGCAACTACAGCATGGGTGTTAAAGAGCAGATCATTTTTCCAGAAATTGATTACGACAAGGTAGATAAGATCCGAGGCATGGATATCACGATTACTACGTCAGCTCAAACAGACGAGGAAGGTCGCGCGTTGCTACGTGCCTTTAACTTCCCATTTAAGAAATAAAGGTAAGAGCAAATGGCTAAGATCTCAATGAAGCAGCGCGAGCTTAAGCGCGAAAAAACAGTTGCTAAGTTCGCAGCTAAACGTGCGGAATTGAAAGCTATTATTGCAAGCCCAGCGACTTCTGAGGAAGATCGTTGGGAAGCGCAAAAGAAGCTTCAAAAACTTCCGCGCGACGCAAGCCCGAGTCGTCTCCGTAACCGTTGTCAGGTTACTGGTCGACCACATGGCGTTTACCGTAAATTCAAACTGTCTCGTATCAAACTACGTGAACAGGGAATGGCAGGAAACGTTCCAGGCTTGAAGAAAGCGAGCTGGTAAGCAATTTGATGTGTTGGTAAGCGTTACACCTTGGTAGCGCTGCACAACTAAAATGATCAGGAGAACATACGATGAGTATGCAAGATACGCTTGCGGATATGTTTACGCGCATCCGCAACGCACAAATGGCAGAGAAAGAAGTTGTTTCAATGCCATCATCTAAGATGAAAGTTTCAGTTTTAGAAGTACTGAAAAGCGAAGGCTTTATTGCTAGCTACTCGGTTGATGAAGGTGCTAAGCCTGAAGTTTCCGTAGAGCTAAGGTATTTCGAGGGCCGCCCCGTAATCGAAGAGATCAAGCGAGCAAGCCGTCCAGGTTTGCGTCAATACAAGGCGTCTGACGATTTGCCAAGTGTTCGCGGTGGTCTCGGTGTAGCGATAGTGTCTACATCTCAGGGCGTGATGACCGACCGTGCTGCGCGTCAAGCCGGTATCGGCGGCGAAGTTATCTGCACCGTATTCTAAGGGAGGTTTGCATGTCTAGGGTTGCTAGTAATCCAGTTGCGTTGCCTTCTGGTGTTGAAGTCAAGTTAGGCGAAGGCCAGCTTGAAGTGAAAGGAAGTAAAGGTTCGCTTTCGATGGAAGTGAATCCGGTTGTGGAAATCAACCAAGATGGTTCGACGCTAACGTTCGCTGCTAAGAACGGAAGTAAGTTTTCAAAAGCGATGTCCGGTACAACGCGAGCACTTGTGAATAACATGGTGACGGGCGTGACATCAGGCTTCCAGAAGAAACTTCAGCTTATTGGTGTTGGTTATCGGGTCCAGGTTCAGGGCCAGAAGCTAAACCTAAACCTTGGTTTTTCTCACCCAGTTGAATATGAACTGCCTAAAGATGTTAAAGCAGAGTCTCCATCACAGACAGAGATTGTACTGACGAGCATCGATAAGCAGCTTTTAGGTCAAGTGGCCGCTGACATTCGTGCATTCCGTCCGCCAGAGCCTTACAAAGGTAAAGGTGTTCGTTATGCTGATGAACATGTCAGACGTAAAGAAGCCAAGAAGAAATAGGTGAGACAATGAGCGAAAAGAAAGTTTCAAGAATTCGTAGAGCGAAAAAAAGCCGCTCTAAAATGAAGTCACTCGGTGAAACTCGTTTGACTATCCATCGTACGCCTCGCCACATCTATGCTCAGGTCATTGCACCCGAGGGAGATAAGGTTCTGGCATCTGCTTCGACTGTTGAAAAGGACCTTCGAGGTGCGAAAACAGGTAACTCGGAAGCGGCTACCAAAGTAGGTCAGTTAATTGCTGAGCGTGCGAAAACTGCAGGCATTACGCGTGTTGCGTTCGATCGTTCCGGTTTTCAATACCACGGTCGTGTAAAGGCTTTAGCCGACGCTGCTCGTGAAGCTGGTTTGGAATTCTAAGGAGTCATCACGATGAGTGTAGAAGAGCAAAAAGGGCCAGAGCTTCAGGAGCGTTTGGTTCAGGTAAACCGCGTCGCTAAAGTAGTTAAAGGCGGGCGTATTTTCGGTTTTACAGCGCTTACAGTAGTAGGCGACGGTGAGGGTCGGGTTGGTTTCGGTCGCGGCAAAGCGCGCGAAGTTCCAGTAGCAATTCAGAAAGCGATGGATGCTGCACGTAAAAACATGGTCGACGTGCCCCTTAAGGGTAATACACTTCAGTACCCAATCAATGCGCGCCATGGCGGGTCAAAAGTGTACATGCAGCCTGCATCGGAAGGTACCGGTGTAATCGCCGGTGGTGCAATGCGTGCTGTACTTGAAGTCGCTGGCGTTCAAAACGTATTGGCGAAATGCTACGGCTCTACAAACCCAGTGAATGTTGTTCGCGCAACGATCAATGGTTTGAAAGCAATGCAATCTCCTGAAAACGTTGCTGCTAAGCGCGGTAAGTCAGTAGAAGATATTACGGGATAAGATCATGGCAAAGGCAAAAACTATTAAAGTCACGCTTTTCCGTAGCCCGATTGGTCAATTGCCAAAGCACAGAGCTACTGTGACGGGACTAGGTTTGCGTAAAATTGGTCACACTGTTGAGCTTGAAGATACCCCTTCAGTTCGCGGTATGGTTAACAAAGTTAATTATATGGTCAGAATTGAGGGAGAGTGAGATGCGTCTTAATACTTTAAGTCCTGCTCCTGGTTCTAAGCCTTCGCGTCGCCGTGTAGGTCGTGGTATCGGTAGTGGTTTTGGTAAAACCGGTGGCCGCGGTCACAAAGGTTTGAAGGCTCGTTCTGGTGGTTCAGTTCCAGCTGGTTTCGAGGGAGGTCAGCAGCCATTGCAGCGCCGTTTGCCGAAATTCGGTTTTACGTCGCGCCAAGCGCAATATGTTGCAGAGATTCGCCTTAACGAACTTGAGTTAGTTGATGGTAACGTAGTTGATTTGGATGCACTTAAAAACGCGAACTTAGTTCGTCGTGATACCAAGTCTGCGAAGGTTATCTTGTCTGGCGAAATTAAGTCAGCTGTCACGACTCAAGGGTTGAGGGTGACTAAAGGTGCTAAGGCTGCTATTGAGGCAGCCGGTGGTAAGGTCGAGGAATAATAAGTAATGGCTAAATCTCCTGCGATGCAAGGCGGATTCGGGAAGGGACTTGATGAACTCAAGTCTCGGCTTTGGTTCGTATTCTTGGCAATTATCGTCTATCGAATAGGTGCACACATTCCGGTCCCCGGAATTAACCCTGAGCGATTGGCTGCGTTGTTTGAACAGAATCAAGGTACTATTTTGAGCCTGTTCAACATGTTCTCTGGCGGTGCGTTAGAGCGCATGAGTATCTTTGCTTTGGGGATTATGCCTTACATTTCGGCGTCTATTATCATGCAGTTGATGACTGCAGTGACACCGAGCCTCGAACAGTTGAAGAAAGAAGGTGAAGCGGGACGTAGAAAGATATCCCAGATGACGCGATACGGTACGGTTGCTTTGGCATTTGTGCAGGCGTCGGGTATGTCGGTGGGTCTCGCCTCGCAAGGCGTTACATTTACTGATGGCTTCAGCTTCTATTTCTTGGCTGTCACGACATTTGTTTGTGGTGCGGTGTTTTTGATGTGGTTGGGCGAGCAGATCACAGAGCGTGGTATTGGTAACGGTATTTCGCTGCTGATTTTTGCAGGGATTGTCGCTGGCTTGCCAAGCGCGTTTGGTCAGTCGTTCGAAGCGGCTCGACAGGGCGAGTTGAATATTTTAGCTCTGCTCTTGATCGGCGTGTTTGCGATCCTGACAGTGGGTTTTGTTGTTTTCATTGAGCGTGGTCAGCGTCGATTGACTGTTAACTATGCTAAACGACAGAATGCGCGAGGTGGTTACAGTCAACAGTCTAGTCATTTGCCTTTGAAGGTAAATATGGCTGGCGTTATCCCGCCTATTTTTGCTTCGAGCATTTTGTTGTTCCCTGCATCTTTAGGTCAGTGGTTTGGTCAAGGCGAAGGCATGGAGTGGCTTGCGGATATCTCGCAGGCATTAGGTCCGAGTCAGCCTTTATACATTATTCTGTTCGCAGCAGCGGTCGTATTCTTCTGCTTCTTCTATACAGCTTTGATGTATAACCCTCGTGAAGTTGCGGAGAACCTTAAGCGATCTGGTGCTTATTTGGCTGGCAACATTCGCCCGGGAGAACAAACTGCAAATTACATCGACAATGTACTTACACGTTTAACAATTTTCGGTGCCGCTTATATTACAGCAGTATCGTTACTGCCACAGTTTATGGTTGTTTGGTTCAATGTGCCGTTTTATTTCGGTGGAACCTCGCTTTTGATTGCGGTGGTTGTGGTGATGGACTTTATGGCACAGGTGCAATCGCATCTTATGTCACACCAATATGAGTCTGTCATGAAAAAATCGAACCTTAAAGGTTACGGTAGCGGCGGAATGCTGCGATAACCGATAGGTTTTAAGCAAATATTTGGAGCAGATAATGAAAGTTCGTGCTTCGGTAAAGAAAATTTGCCGTAACTGTAAAATTATTCGTCGAAATGGCTCGGTGAGAGTCATTTGTTCAGAACCTCGTCATAAGCAACGCCAGGGCTAAACCCCTAGTTGTAAAAGGCCGTATCATTGGCTTGATTTATTTTTGATCAGGCGCTATGATTCGCGGCCTTTTTAATGACGGTAACATCACGTGGTTGAGGGGCTCACCCGTAAACCATTGAATTAAGCGGAGTTAGATGAATGGCACGTATAGCCGGTGTCAACATACCTGATAATAAGCACGCAGTGATCTCACTGACGTACATATTTGGAGTAGGTAGAACGACAGCATACAAACTTTGCGACGCAACGGGCGTAACCCCAACCTCTCGAGTTAGCACGCTAACAGAAGAACAGTTGGATGCGCTTCGTGCCGAGGTCAGCAAGCTGACTGTTGAAGGTGACTTGCGCCGTGAAGTTCAGATGAACATTAAACGTTTGAAGGATCTTGGTTGCTTCCGTGGTCTTCGCCACCGCCACAGCTTGCCTGTGCGTGGTCAGCGTAGTAAGACCAACGCTCGCACTCGAAAGGGTCCTCGCAAACCAATTCGTAAATAAGTAGGAAACAGTAATGGCAAAGCCAGGTACACGTACCCGTAAAAAGGTGAAAAAGACTGTTG
>NZ_LWFU01000033.1:0-317 GCF_001635135.1 Oleiphilus sp. HI0080 | reverse complement strand
GCAGATGTATTTTATCTCCGTATAATCATCCAGCCCGTAAAAAGATCCTTCGCGGCCATAACCGCTTTGCTTCACCCCTCCAAAAGGTGCTGCGGGGTTTGAAATGATTCCCTCATTAACACCCACCATGCCGTATTCCAAAGACTCACTAACGCGCCAAACACGCCCAATATCGCGTGTGTATACATACGAAGCCAAGCCATAGACTGTATCGTTCGCTATCTCAATCGCCTCGCTTTCTGTCCGAAACCGAATTATCGGCGCCACTGGGCCGAAAATCTCAGAGTGCGCCACATCCATTGAATTTGTAACAAAGT
>NZ_LWFU01000032.1:0-397 GCF_001635135.1 Oleiphilus sp. HI0080 | reverse complement strand
ATGGTGGAGTCATACATAGCAACATAGTCTTCGCCATAGGTGAGACCAAGACCGTTGATTTTCTTGATAAGATCGACGCTCCCTGAGACATCGGCCATTCCATGATCGGAAATGACATACAGCGACACCTCTTTGTAGTGCTGTTTGGCTGTCTCATAGACATCCAGAACCTGATCTTCAAGCCATCGAATCTTCTCGTTAACCTTGTCATGCTTGGTGCCATAGTTATGCATTAAGGCATCGAGCTTAGGTAGGTATACATAGGCCATTTTGATCTCGCCTTTGCTTATTTCCCGTTTGTTGGCTTCCACCACCGTTTCTTCGGATTCCCGCCAGTTGGAGCAGTAGTAAGGTACTTTGTTATTGGCGCACCAGTCGAAGATGGTATCTGTCTTCA
>NZ_LWFU01000031.1:0-906 GCF_001635135.1 Oleiphilus sp. HI0080 | reverse complement strand
GATCAGCGACACATACTGCAACAGCTCATCGAATACATTAGAGAAGAAGCCGTTGATGCACTCGTCATTGCGGGCGATATCTACGACCGATCTATTCCTCCGGCTGATGCAGTAGCTCTATTGGATGAAGTACTCCATACCGCATGTATAGATCTAGATGTTCCGGTTATTTTAATTTCTGGCAATCACGATAGCGCTGAGCGATTGCGTTTCGGGTCGCGTCAGCTGAAAAAAGCAGGCTTGCACATCCTAGGCGACGTTAATGATGTATGCGAGCCCGTGCTAATCGGGAGTAATAGGCATACTGTCGCGTTTTATGGAATTCCGTACTGTGACCCAGAAACCGTTAGAAATACAACGGGAGAGGCTGTCTCGACTTACGATGAGGCTCACACCTTGTTGGTCGATCGCATCAATGACAGCAGGCAGAAGGATATTCCAAGTGTACTTATCAGCCATTGCTTTATGGATGGTGCAGAAGAATCAGATTCGGAAAGGCCGTTGTCAATCGGCGGTTCAGATCGCGTCAGCTATCAGCCTTGTATAGATTTTGATTACGTAGCACTCGGTCATTTGCATGCCCCTCAATATCGGGGTGAACACCACATTCGCTACTCCGGATCATTGCTCAAATATAGTTTCTCCGAACAGCATCAAAAGAAAGGCGTCACATTGGTAGAGCTTGCAGATACCGGAGTATCAACCAAACACCTTCCCTTAAAACCATTACGCGATATGCGCGTTCTTGAAGGTGAACTTGAAACCATTATTCAACAGGGAAAAGTCGATCCGAATGCAGATGACTACTTGCTTGTAAGACTGACCGACAAACATGCGATTTTGGACCCAATTGCCAAATTAAGAGAGGTCTACCCCAACGTTCTTCAACTCGAAAAACCCGGAATG
>NZ_LWFU01000030.1:0-923 GCF_001635135.1 Oleiphilus sp. HI0080 | reverse complement strand
AGTGTGCAGAAATAGTCCAGTTAGTGTAGCTCTCGATGTCAGTCCAATACAACTCACCGATTGAAGTACCAGTGTCACCGAATGACAATGCACCGATCTCCATATCACCTTTAAAGGTAGTGTTGATCGCTACGCCGTCTAGCCCAAGGTCGTTAGCCATTGCTACTGGGTTAGCGTAAGCCGCTCCTCCAGCTGCTGCAGCAAGACCCGCCGCATCAAACCCAGCCGTGTTGCGCACTGCAAAGATCTGACGGTTGGACTGTGCAAAACCGAACGCGAAGTTCCCGTTAAGATCCGTTACGTCGCCTCGAACATTGTTAATTTTCAAATCAGTGATTTGAACACCAGCAATATCCAGGTAAACATCAAGATCGGTCACGTTAACGTAAGTGTTCCAGTTGATCTTCGAATCTGCCGCGCCAATTGTAGGCGTTGCAGTACCAGTACCGAAACCATTACCTTTGTTTTCGATATGGATATCAACAGGCCCAAGATAACCATTGATAGAAAGATCAGAGATCAATACTGTAGTGCCAGCGTCGCCATCAGGATCGATACCGTTTGCAGTGTGCCCAGTAAAGTTATCACCAATTGAATCTCCCGCAGCAAACGTTGAATCAGCAAGGCCGATTGCATCAATGCTGAAGTTGAAATCCTTTCCTTTCGTCCAGCCATTACCGAACAAATCATCAAAAGTAACGTCGCCAAGCGCTGATGCTGCACCAGCGTTCAAGGTCGAATCAGTGGACATCAACACGTCTAAGCCACCAAGCTTCTCCCACGCATCTTTGTAACTAACGTGGATCAGCAAATCACCATCACCATAGGTCTTTTTGCCTTCAATAGACATAGGCCCAGTAGTAGTCGCATTCGCCTGAATAAGACCTGCCGATATCGCATCCGTTACCGTGATTTGTCCCGAC
>NZ_LWFU01000029.1:0-305 GCF_001635135.1 Oleiphilus sp. HI0080 | reverse complement strand
ATTTAGATATGAATTCTCAGCAGCTGCGCGTAACGGGAAAAGGGAACAAGCAACGTGTGCTTCCTGTGGGTAATAAAGCGGTGTCGGCTATTCAGGAGTGGTTGGCGTTTCGCTTGGATGCCCGGCCACAAGAGAACGCGCTCTTTGTTAGCCAGCAAGGGCGACGTATTAGCCGGCGTTCCGTGCAGGCACGGTTGAAAAAGTGGATTCAGTATAAAGGGCTTGAGGGGAAAATTTCGCCGCATACTCTTCGCCACAGCTTTGCGAGTCATATGCTCGAGGCAAGCCAAGATCTGCGAGCGGTC
>NZ_LWFU01000028.1:0-287 GCF_001635135.1 Oleiphilus sp. HI0080 | reverse complement strand
GCCGGCGTGGTGGGATTGGCTGTTGCGCGCGCATTGGCGATGTCCGGGCGTAGTGTTTGGATTTTGGATAAAGAAGAGGGTTTTGGAAGGCAAACTTCCTCTCGGAACAGTGAAGTCATTCATGCGGGAATTTACTATCAACTCGATTCCTTGAAGGCGAGGTTATGTGTACGTGGTAAGCATCTGATTTACCAGTACCTCGAAGATAATTCATTACCTTTCGCGCGGTGCGGAAAGCTCATTGTTGCGACAAATGATTCACAAGCTGATCGTTTGGCTCAGATCAA
>NZ_LWFU01000027.1:0-410 GCF_001635135.1 Oleiphilus sp. HI0080 | reverse complement strand
TTGCAACTGGCGAATGTGCAATGCCAATCCCTGAGTCTGTAAAAGTAACATTTAAAGGCAGCATGAAGTCTCACATGGACTTCCGCGACATCGTACACGCAACGCAAGCTCAAATGCTTAAGAAGTTCGGCGGCGAAAACGTCTTCCAGGGTCGCGTTATCGAAGTACAAATTGGCACTCTATTAGCAGACCAAGCGTTCACGTTCACCGATTGGACTGCAGAAATGAAAGCGAAAGCTTCGATCTGTATTTCTACAGACGACACGTTAATTCAGTCTCTAGAGCTCGCAAAATCTCGTATCCAAATCATGATCGACAAAGGCATGGATAACGATGCCAAGATGTTACAAGGCCTAATCGACCTAGCAGACAAGCGTATTGCTGGCATCAAGTCTGGTGAAGAACCAGCG
>NZ_LWFU01000026.1:0-493 GCF_001635135.1 Oleiphilus sp. HI0080 | reverse complement strand
AGAGCAGGGCAAGGCGTATGTTTGTGAACTTACGGCTGAGCAGGCTTCAGAGTATCGAGGCTGGGCGACAAAGCCCGGGAAAGAGAGTCCATACAGGGGTCGCTCTGTAGAAGAGAATCTGCAGCTTTTGGAAAAAATGCGAGCAGGTGAATTCGATGAGGGTAAAGCGACTTTGCGAGCCAAAATCGATATGGCCTCTCCGAATATGAACCTCCGAGATCCTATATTGTATCGGATTCGCAAGGTTCCTCATCACCAGACGGGTGATAAGTGGTGTATCTACCCGAGCTATGATTTTGCCCATGGTCAAGAAGATGCGATTGAGGGTGTTACCCATTCAATTTGTACACTAGAGTTTCAGGCGCATCGCCCGCTTTATGATTGGTTAGTGGAGAATCTGCCTGTTCCATCCAAGCCTCGTCAGTACGAGATGGGGCGTTTGAATTTGAACTACACCGTTACCAGTAAGCGTAAGCTCAAGCAGCTAGTCGAC
>NZ_LWFU01000025.1:0-314 GCF_001635135.1 Oleiphilus sp. HI0080 | reverse complement strand
AGCACCTTGAAGGGCCTCTCAGCATGAACCACATCGACGAACTAAAAACGCTTAGCAAGAACGGCCTATGGTCCAACAATCCGGCACTCGTTCAATTGCTTGGACTGTGTCCTTTATTAGCGGTTACCGCCACCGTTGTGAATGCTATTGGCTTAGGCGTGGCCACAATGCTGGTTTTGGTCATGTCGAATATTTCTGTGTCTTTGATTCGAAACTTTGTCAGCGATGCCATTCGTCTTCCTGCATTTGTAATGATTATTGCTTCGCTCGTTACCTGTGCTGAACTCCTAATGAAAGCTTTTACGTATGAGCTT
>NZ_LWFU01000024.1:0-8419 GCF_001635135.1 Oleiphilus sp. HI0080 | reverse complement strand
CGTGACCTCTTTGCCTGTTCCGCTTTCACCGGTAATCATCACAGAGGCTGAGCTTTGAGCTGCTTTTTCAATCGCATTGTAAATAAATTGCATTACGATGGATGGACCAACAAACCCCTGAAATTGTTCTTTTTTCTGGTGCTCGTATTGGTTGAGTGTCTTCTTCAGTATTGCCCGTTCAGCGACAATTTTTTGTGTATAGAGTGCATGATCGATGGTTTGAATGAGCTCATTTACGTTCCAGGGTTTCTGAATAAATCCCCAAATACGCCCCTCATTAATTGCTGAAAGGATGAGATCTTCTTCGGAGAAGCCGCTGAGTACTATCCGAATGGTTTCAGGGTAACGTTTCGACACTTCTCGGAGTAACTCGTCACCAGACATCTTCGGCATTTTCATATCGGAGACGACAACGTCGATAAAGTTGTCCTCCATGAGCGACAGAGCTTCATCGCCGCTGTTTGCAAAAAAGCTCTTGTAGGGTTGGGAGCGCGCAAAACGTTTGAGCGAACTGATGATGTTTGGGTCGTCATCCACAAAAAGTATGCTCTCACTCCAAGCGGTTTGTTCGTTTTCCATTTAATGTTCTCCCTCAGCGTCTTGGGTATTTACCGGTAAGTTAATACGAGCACATGTTCCCTTACCTAGTTCACTTTGAATTTGCAGCGTGCCACCATGCTGATCGATGATTTGCTTTGCGATGCTAAGCCCAAGGCCGTTGTGTTCATCTTTAGTAGTGTGAAAGGGCATGAAAACTTTCTTTCGCGTTGCGTTGTCGAAGCCATGGCCAGAGTCTTCAATCTCGACGACAATGTTTTCCTGAATACAGAAGCTGCGAATCACGACGCTCTCGGAATGCGTTGTTGCTTCAACCGCGTTTTGAATTAAATTGGCAACGGCTTGGCTCATTAGCATAGGTAGGCCATTGAAGAGAGGTAGGTCTTGCAAATCAAGCTTGACGTTAACGAGCTGGTCTTTATGCCGAACAAGCGTTTGTGCTTGGACAATGCTCTCATTTACATCGAATAGCGTTTTCTTTGAACGGTTGGGTGTGGCGAAGTATCGGAGGCTATTTGCAATAAGGTTAACGCGCTTTATGCCTTCGTAAGATTCTTTAAACAACACGGGAAGATCTTCTCGAATGAACTCGAACTCAGAGTTCTCACGGATTTTCTGTGCCTGTTTTTCTAGGCTAGTTGTCGCAGCTGGATTGTTGTACTCATTGACTGAATCTAGCACTGATAATGAGGTCTCCAAGCCTGATGCTAGCTTGGTAGTGTAATCCTCCATTGTCTTTAAATTGTTTTGAATAAAGGCAATCGGGGTGTTGAGTTCATGAGCAAGGCAGGCTCCTAGCTGGGCCACGGAGGCGATCTTTTCCTGAGCCAATAGTTGCGCCTGATGATTGTCGAGTTTTTCTAGTGCCGCTTTTAATGATTCGTTAAATGCATAGAGCTCGCGCGACTTCTCCTCGAGCATTTGATCCGCTTCTTCTCGGGCCTTTTTCTGCATCTCATAGGCGCGTTTAAGATGATGAAGCTTTTGTTCGCTATTCTCGGTCATTGGTGGGCGAACTCGTCAGTCGAAGTTGGCAGTGCTTCGCACCCTCATGCATGCACTGTGTCTGTTCGATGCTTAATTGAATGCCGTAATGTTGACTGGCACCTATCAAAAGACCCTCTGCCAAGAAACACAGCTTACGATCGGAGTGATAATCTAACAACGCTTCATGCTCGCTCAATTGCTGCACTTTGATGTCGGGTGTTTGGGCTTCTTCATCTAGTTTATGAACCTCAACATGTATGACACCGTCAATACTTTGGATGAAGCTATAGAAGTCCGTTTGGCTTGTGGCGAAGACCGGGTGTGCACTGTGCAGAAACTGGAATAAATATTCACCGAATGCTCGCAGTGCTTCCGGCGGGCTTACATTCAATTGATGGCAGGTCGCCTCCACAATTCTGAACAGATTATCGTCTGGATAATTCTTTGTGCCAAAGAAGATACCGTCAGACTCTGCTTCATCAAGAATCGATAGCCAGAGTTCTAGGCCGTGACGCTCTTCAATCATTTGATTGAGCGCGATAAAAATAGTGCCTTTCATAAAGTTGCCGCTTCAAATTATTTGAGTAAGTTGCGAACTCATCCTTCTATAAAGATAGCACTTTTCGTGCAAACCGAGCCGAATTTTTTCTGTTTATATCACCCCGCAGCTTATCAAGGTCAGCACTTGGGAGGCGTGAAAAACAGTGACTCTTCTTGTTCTGATTCTCATCCGACATGCTCTAGTGATTTTTGCAGACTGGAAATTGCCGTCTTTTCAAACTGAAAAAAGTGATTTCAAAAAGCGAATATTAAGAGAGAAAAACTTCTTAAATGCCAGATTAATTTAGTAAAAATCTATATTAAACAATGACTTAATGAATTGGCACGGTGTCTGCTTAAAGTCTTTCAAGCGGGTCGCTTTAGAACCCAATTAAACGGAACAGGAAAAGATATGTTGAAAGACACAACAGACATATTTTCGCTCTTTGGAATCGGCGTTCACAACACAGATATGAGAAGCGCGATCGACAAGGTCATGACCAAGTCCAAGCGCACTCAGACGGTGTGCTTTGTGAACGTGAATACGATCAACCTTGCTCGGGAGCATCATCATTTAAACGATGCGGTGAACGACGCTGATTGGGTCTTTGCCGATGGTTCGGGTGTTCGCATGGCGGCAGCGCGTCAAGGCATAAGGTTAAAAGACAACGTCAATGGCACCGACATGTTGCCTCTGCTGTGTGCGCGAGCTGTGACAGAGCAGGTGGGCTTGTATCTTCTTGGCGCAGAGCCTGGCGTGGCTGAAGAAGCCGCTATAAAGCTGCAAGAAAATCATCCAGGCCTTGTGGTTAACGGTACGCATCATGGTTTCTTCTCAAAAGAGAAAAGCGGCGATGTGATCGAACAAATCAATCGTTCCGGTGCGCGCATTCTGCTTGTTGCCTTCGGATCGCCAATTCAGGAGCAATGGCTTCAGCAATACCGTCATCTGCTGCGTGTTGATACCGCGTTGGCTGTTGGAGGGCTCTTTGATTTTTATTCAGGCCGCATCGCGAGAGCGCCTATGTGGTTTCGCAAGCGCGGGCTTGAGTGGGTTTGGCGGTTAGCGATGGAACCGCGCAATAAATTCCATCGGTATGTGATTGGAAACCCTAAATTTCTTTGGCGCTGTTTCTGGCAGCTTAAAAAAGTTTCTTAAAAGGAGAGAAGCAATGAAATCGATACAGAGTAAACATCTTGGCTTGAGCCCTTTATTACAACGCGCGATCGCGTTAGTGGGCCTAATTTTAATCAGCCCTGTGCTCTTAATTACGGCCTTGTTAATTCGGCTCGAAAGCCCCGGAAGTCCCATTTTTACCCAAACACGCGTTGGGCTTCATGGTCGGCGTTTCGCATTCTATAAGTTCCGCTCGATGCGTGTTGCCTCAGATCCGAAATACGTTGATGTCAGCACGATCAAAAGCGATCGAGATGGTGTATGTAAGAAGCTTTTTAATGATCCGCGCGTTACGCGTATTGGAAAAATTATTCGTAAGTACTCGATTGATGAGTTACCTCAGCTGATTAACGTGGTGAAAGGAGACATGCTCTTGATCGGTCCAAGACCGGCTTTGGTTCAGGAAACAGATATTTATTCGATGACTGCGCGTCAAAGACTACAGATCCTTCCTGGGTTAACTGGCTTGTGGCAAGTTTCTGGACGCGCTGACACGACGTTTGAAGAACAAGTGTCATTGGATATTCGATACATCAAAGAGCAGAGCTGGATGAAGGACATTAAGATTTTGCTGTCTACCGTTCCGGTTGTTCTATTTGGCAGAGGTGCCTATTAGTAATCTCGTTAATCGGATAAGTCCGGTTGTTTTTTTCAGCTTTCGCCTAAATGCAGTACATAGTGGGAGTGTCGCCTAATGCAGTATTCAGACAAGCCATTGTTTTCGATTATTGTAGCTTTGAACAAACGTGAAGATGAATTGATGTTCAGTCTCGACTCGGTCGTTTCTCAAACGTATCGTAATGTCGAACTGTTGCTCATAGATCAGCAGGATGAAACATCTGATCACGTTGATGTCCCGAGCTTACTAGATCGAATGTCCGCCAAAGGAATGGACGCGCGGATTGTGGACGCGCAAAGAGGACTCAAAGCAGGAGAGATCAAGAACATGGGGCTTCAGCAAGCCAAGGGACAACTTATCACGTTTTTAAAGCCAGGTGATCGTTGGGAGCCTCATTATCTTGAAGAGGTCCTATTACTTACGAAGGCGTTTCCCGAAGCTGAAGCATTTGCAACCGCTTATCAATGGCATGTTGATAGCGAAGATTTCATCGATCCAAAGATACACTTGAGTGCCTGTGCCACGGGTCCAGGCCTACTGAATGAGTTTTTCGATTGTGCGACAAAAGGTGGGCAGCCGTTTGTACTCTCAAGCTTTGTTGCGTGCAAGAAGCTCTTTGATCGTGTGGGCCTTTTCAATACGGAAGAAGAAGCAGGTCATGAGCATGATTTGTTTTGCAGGGCAGCGCTGTATAGCGCAATCGCTTACAGCCCTAGCGTACTGGCGTTTGCAAAGAACGACCACGCTGATGCGATCAGCCATTCATTCGTTGCTAGCGAGTGGAGCGCCTTTGTTTCCCGGGTTAAGAGCTATGCCGCGAGCGAGACTGAAGCGAAACGAAAACTTTCCGTTTCACGTTATGTAGGAGCCTATTTGCTTGAGCTCGCGTCTCTTAGTATGACTAAGCAACGCACCGATCTGGCGAGACATCTCCTTGCACACGATTGTTGTAAGCAGTTCTTTCTACGTTATATGTGGTGTCGCTTTCGATGCTGGCTAGGTAGCAGGGGGGGGATGATTTGATATCCTAGTATCCCATCATCCTTTGTCTTCGCTACCAGTGCCGGTTGGTAAATCTGTTAGCTTTATCCCTCATTTGTAAAGCGCTAACTTGCTGCTCGTTAGCTAGCGGGCATTGGCTCTGATTTGCAGACGTTTGCTGATTAGCCTCTTTCGGAAATGCTGGTGTTCACATCGCTAGGTAAACAATATAATGAGGAGATGAACTTTGGAGTGGTGAAGATGCAGTCAGAGCAAATTTGGGAACAGACAGTAAGGCCAGAAGAAAAACCTACGACAGCGTTTTTGAAGGCCTTGCCAAAAGCAGAGTTGCATCTTCATATTGAGGGCTCTTTGGAGCCAGAACTCATGTTTAAGCTCGCCGAACGTAACCGCATTGATTTGCCGTATACCTCGATTGAAGAGGTGCGAGAAGCATATCAGTTTACAAATCTTCAGACTTTTCTTGATATTTATTATCAGAGCGCAGCGGTGCTCATCCATGAACAGGATTTTTATGACCTGACTTGGGCGTACTTGCTAAAGTGCCAAGAGCAGGGAGTGGTGCATACTGAGCTGTTTTTTGATCCTCAAACACATACTGAGCGGGGGATCGACATCGGTGTTGTGTTTGATGGAATAACGCGCGCGTTAGCGGATGCCGCGACGCAGTTAAGCATTTCGGGTGCCCTCATTATGTGCTTTCTAAGACACTTGAGTGAAGAGGCCGCTTTTATCGTGCTGGAACAGGCGAAGCCCTATTTGCAGCACATTGTGGGTGTTGGACTTGATTCGTCTGAGGTCGGGCATCCGCCGGCCAAATTTGAGCGGGTATTTCGTGAAGCACGTAAACTAGGACTAAAAGCGGTTGCACACGCTGGCGAAGAAGGCCCGCCTGAGTACATTATTGAGGCGTTGAACTTATTGAATGTAGACCGCGTTGATCATGGCGTGCGTTGTCTTGAAAATGACGCCTTGGTGGCTCGTCTTGTTCGCGAGCAGATTCCTTTGACAGTTTGTCCTCAGAGCAACGTGCGCTTAAAAGTGTTTGAGGATATGTCCGAGCATACGATTTTGGAGATGCTTGATAAGGGGTTGGTAGCAACGGTAAATGCTGATAACCCCTCGTTCTTCGGTGGCTACGTGCTGGAAAATTTTGAAGCGCTCGTGTCGAGTTTGGGTATGACGCGTATTCAGGCAGCGCGCTTGGCCGAGAATAGTCTTCGTAGTAGCTTTATCGCTGATTCCTTAAAAACGGCTTATCTTGCTAAATTGACGGAAGCGATCAAATAACACTCTTAGGAGAATATCATGGTGGATTACCAAGGCAGCTGTCATTGCGGCACAGTGAAGTTTGAATTTTCGAGCGAAGAAGTAAAAGAGGGGCTGCGCTGTAATTGCTCCATATGCCGTCGCAAAGGCGCAGTGATGCTGCCGCAAGCTTTGAGCTCGGAACAACTGAAGATTGATGACGTTGGGTCGGATGCTTTGCGCAGCTATAAATTTGGCACTGAAGTGGCCGAGCACTTTTTTTGTGAAAAATGCGGCATCTATACCTTCCATGAAACGAAGCGGGAGCCTGGTAAGTTTCGCGTCAATCTCGGTTGCGTAGAAGGCATCGATGTTTTCGAGCTCGACGTTAAAGTGTTCGACGGGGCGTCGCTTTAAGATTATTGAGCCTCTCGAGTGCTTTCTTTTATACCTTCTCGAATGTTGGATTGTTCTTCGATTAGTCGATAAGCAATAAAGTATTTCGATATGTTGGCCACGTAGGTTACGGTTTCGCGACCAACGTGGCGCGCTACGGTGTGTTCGACATTGCCAAACCAAACGTTCGGGTCTAGCCCATACGCTGCTGTTTTTCGCCGGAGGCGCTGGATTCGGGTTGGGCCAGCGTTATATGCAGCAAAAGCAAAGAGCACTTTGTTGGTTTCACTGATTTCGGGGTCGTTAAAATAGTGATCAATGATTTTCCTAAGGTATTTGCTACCTGCATGAACATTATTTTCTAGCTCTTTAATATCACCTACGCCCATCGCTTTTCCGGTAGAGGGCATGATTTGCATGATGCCAATAGCACCTACTGGGCTGCGACGATTATGGTCCAGTTGCGATTCTTGGTAGCCCTGCGCCAGCAGCATTAAGTGGTCAAAGTTGTATAAATCCGAGTACTGCCTGAAAATAGTCACCACATTGTTAAAGTGTACTTTCTCTGTTTCGGATAACGCGCGTTTCGCCCAGTATGGATTTTCTAGATAGCGCTGTTTCACAACATTCCCAAAGAGTGTTCCGCTGCGATGTCGTTTCAGGAAGCGATTTACTTCGAAGATAAGATTTGGTGTGTTCTTCCGTACAGCCCATGCAATTTTACCGCCGGTATTGAGCGATAGGTCGTTATAGACTCTCACGTCTTTAAATATCTTTTTCCAAAGCGTTGCAATGTGGTCATCTGCAATGGTGTATGCGATGAGATCCGCATTGGCCATCTCAATTAAATCTTCGACTTCCAAGTGCTCGTCAGCCTCAATAATGATTGCGGGTTCAAGTCCCTTGCCTTGGAGAATTTGATTCTGTTTTTGCAAGTGCCCGAAGAAACTGCTGCTTTTCCGTAGAAAGAATGTTTTGCCTGATATGTCCTCGAGTTTGGTGAGTTTTGGTGCGCCGGGGCCTGCAACAATGACCTCCTTAACAGATTTGATGACAGGTATTGAAAAATCGACAGCTTGTTTGCGATCAGGCGTGATGGTTAAGTTAGCGATGGCAAGTTCGGCTTGTCCATTGGCCAGTCTGTCCATGATCTCGTCCCGCGCAACGGGAATGGCAACAACGGATAGTGCGCGTCCTTTGCGACGGCTTTTATAGCGCTTATTTAAGTAGCTTTCGAATTCGCGCAGCATTGCATGAGTCAGGCCGTGTTGAGCTCCTCCATCCAAGAAAAAATGGGTTTTACTATAGGTGACTAAAACTCGAATTAAACCGCGATCAATCAGCTCAAATAAATCGTCTTGATAGCTTTCAAGTAATGCAGATTGGAATTGCTCTTCGGTTTCTGAATATAGGTCAAGCGCTTCGCTGACCTTTTCAGCTTCGATCGCGTTTGCGGCGAAAGTGGGTTGCTTTGCCAAAATCGTAAGGGCCAAGAGCAGTAAGAGGCCTGCAGGAACACGTGCATTTATATTAATAATACCCATAGACTCAAAAGAACCTGTTAGTCGTTTTAACGAGTTTAATGACGTTCGCGCAATCAATATTAGCATTACTTATCATTTGAAAAGTCGTTAAATATATAAAATAACGATAATCGCACAGAGCTGCAGCCATTCGGGCTATACTGTGTTTTCCTCTGTTATCTAAAAGATCGTTGACTCCATATGCTAGTTTTTTTTCGCGTTTCCGTGTTTGCCATTTACTTTGTGATCGTCGCGATTTTTTGTGCTCTTGTTTGCCTTTTTCGGCCGTTTAATCCGAACAATAATCGCTTTGCAGCGCGCGCTTTCAGCTATGGTGGGCTGAAGATTCTGGGGCTAGAGGTGATTGTT
>NZ_LWFU01000023.1:0-440 GCF_001635135.1 Oleiphilus sp. HI0080 | reverse complement strand
CAGCGCATGAGCGTATTACTTACGAGCAAATGAAAGCCGACTTTTACGGTGCCGGTATTCAGGCTCAACCGCTGTTAGTACCTATTTCTTTGGCGGTGAGCTCTAGGGAGGCTGATGTGGCTGAAGAGTGCTCAGATGAGCTTCGCAAGTTTGGCTTGTTAGTCGAGCGGAGCGGCCCAGAGGCACTGATAGTTCGAGAGGTGCCAGTTATTCTGCAAAAGGTGGACGTTGTCCAGCTGGTGAGAGATGTGCTCAGTGATATGTTGGGTAGTGGCTATTCAGATCAGCTTGAAGCAAAAGCGAACGAGTTGATGGGAACCATGGCATGTCATGGTTCGGTAAGAGCAAATCGAGTGCTGACGCAAGCTGAGATGAATGCCTTGCTGAGAGACATGGAGGAGACAGAGCGAAGCGGGCAGTGTAATCACGGACGACCTACT
>NZ_LWFU01000022.1:0-661 GCF_001635135.1 Oleiphilus sp. HI0080 | reverse complement strand
CGCAAGCACCCAACGCTCTACACCTTGTTCGGCAAGATAGTCAACGGCTGGAATTGCTTGAGTGTTTGGCGCAGCGCCTGTGTAAAATACGTTTTTCGAAGACTCCTCGCCTTCGTACTGAACCGGGTAAAACAGGATATTGTCTAACTCTTCAAATACAGGCAATACAGATTTACGCGAAACAGATGTCCAGCACCCGAACACAGCGGCCACTTTTTCTTTTTCGATAAGCTCACGTGCTTTTTCAGCAAATAGAGGCCAGTTTGACGCAGGATCTACGACCACAGCCTCTAGCTGCTTCCCAAGCACCCCGCCTTTCTTATTTTGCTCTTCTACCATCATCAAAACGGTGTCTTTCAATGTTGTTTCTGAAATTGCCATCGTTCCAGATAGTGAGTGCAGTACCCCAACCTTGATGGTATCAGCGGCATATGTAACCGAAGCACCGACAGACAGCGACACTGCAGCAGCAACGGTCGCCAATTTAGTCTTAAAGTTTTTCATCGTTAACGTTCCCCGTTCGAAGAATTATTGTTTGTTTTTTAGGAGTGCTTGTATGCGATCTTCCTGCAGGGGGTTAGAGCAAGTGCTGCGCCGTTTCCTAGAAACTAAGATAAATCAGACACTTAGTACGTATATTTGCGTATAGACAAAGCCTGAC
>NZ_LWFU01000021.1:0-605 GCF_001635135.1 Oleiphilus sp. HI0080 | reverse complement strand
CTGCGTTCACGGTAATCATCTGGGAGCGCGGTATCATGACTTCACGCGCCTGCATTTTGGTAACCTGAATGGCACCTTCAATAATGCTCAGTGCGTCTGCGTCCAGAACGTTTCTTTGCTCTGAATCTCTTAAGATTTCAAGCAGTTCATCAACGCTATCAGGTTGATCAGAAAATGCTTGCGATATGCGTTCTAGCCAGCTTTTCGAAGCTGGCTCGCTACTGGGAGTGTCGTCGTTCATTAGTTGAACTAGTTTGCCTCTTGGGAATACGGATTTGCGTAGCCTAATTCATGGAGAATCTTAATTTCAAGTCCTTCCATCTCATCAGCCTCAATATCATCGATGTGGTCATAGCCTAGTAAGTGCAGAACGCCATGTACTGTCATGTGCGCCCAATGCGACTTTTCATCTTTGTTTTGTTCTTTAGCTTCAGCGTTAACCACTTGGGCGCAGATGATTAGATCGCCTAACAGATCAAGCTCTATGTGTTCTGGCGCTTCAAAAGGAAAAGAAAGCACATTCGTCGGCTTGTCCTTGTCACGGTAGTTGGCATTTAGCTCTTGGATCTCGGGCGTATCGACGACGCGGATAGTCAGTTCAAAGT
>NZ_LWFU01000020.1:0-1011 GCF_001635135.1 Oleiphilus sp. HI0080 | reverse complement strand
GAAGAACATGGTGCAATGGATCACACCATCATCGTAGCTGCTGGTGCAGCGGATCCAGCAGCAATGTTGTTTCTTGCACCCTATGCTGGCACAACAATGGGTGAATTCTTCCGTGACAATGGGCAAGACGCATTGATCGTTTTTGATGATTTGACTAAGCAAGCTTGGGCGTACCGTCAGATTTCATTGCTTCTTCGTCGTCCACCGGGCCGAGAAGCATATCCTGGTGACGTATTCTACTTGCACTCGCGCCTTCTTGAGCGAGCGTCTCGCGTTAGCGAAGAGTACGTAGAACAGTTTACTAATGGTGCTGTTAAAGGCCAGACAGGTTCTTTGACCGCTCTCCCGATCATCGAGACACAAGGTGGTGACGTTTCAGCGTTCGTTCCGACAAACGTAATTTCGATTACCGATGGTCAGATCTTCTTGGAAACAAACCTGTTTAACGCCGGTGTTCGTCCAGCGATGAACGCAGGTATTTCTGTATCTCGTGTAGGCGGTGCAGCTCAGACTAAGATCATCAAAAAGCTTGGTGGTAGTGTGCGTCTAGCGCTTGCTCAGTATCGTGAACTTGCAGCATTTGCTCAGTTCGCTTCGGATCTTGATGAGGCGACTCGTAAGCAGCTTGAGCATGGTCAGCGTGTTACAGAGTTAATGAAACAGAAGCAGTACGCTCCACAAAGTGTTGCTGAGATGGGTGTAGTTTTATACGCAGCCAATGAAGGTTTCCTTGACGATGTTCCAGTGAATAAAGTGGTTGATTTCGAAGCGGCAATGCTTTCTTACATGAATGCGGAGCAAGCGGATCTTATGGCTAAGATCAACGAAAAGGGCGACTACAACGATGATATCGCTAGCGGTATCAAGAGTGCATTGGAGACATTTAAGTCTACCCAAACTTGGTAATTAAAGGGGTTCGCCCCTTTAATCGAGTTTTTTTAAACGAGACTTTAAAGGCAACTAACAATGGCCGTTGGTAAAGAAATACGAAATCAGATCTCAAGCGTTAAA
>NZ_LWFU01000019.1:0-589 GCF_001635135.1 Oleiphilus sp. HI0080 | reverse complement strand
TGACTGAGATTTTACAGGATGCGTTTGCCTGTGAATTTGATAAGCCGATCGGTAAACGTCGTGATCCTCTCCAGCCTTTCCTTTCTCTCTGTCAGGGTAATATTGGTCCGTGGGACAGTGTTGGTCGAATCGACATCGATATGCAGCAATCACTTTCCCCAACATATAACGTCGGGGTGCTCTGGGAGCCAAATGATTGGTTTTCATGGGGGGCTTCCTACATGACGGGTGCCGAGATGGAGTTGCGTGGTACCTTTTTGATGGACTACACGGATGAGTGGACAGCATTCTGGCAAGGCTTTAACGGCTCGATTATTGGTGCGATTACTGCCGCGATTCTTGGTCTTCCTCGAGGACGACCATATGAGGCGGGAAATATTTATATGGATTATGAAATTCCGCAGCAGTTTAAGAGTGGTATCAGCATGCGAGTTCATCCGGAGTGGACCGTTAATCTTGATGCTACATGGACTGATTGGAGTGTCTGGGATGAATGGACGTTCCATTTTGATCGAGATCTAGAGCTTTTAACAACAGCGCGACTCCTTTCAGGACTTGTTACCGGAACCTCTCTAACGCTTCCACTTGG
>NZ_LWFU01000018.1:0-371 GCF_001635135.1 Oleiphilus sp. HI0080 | reverse complement strand
CGAGACCAGTATGCTGCATCCTGAAGACGGTGTTTACTTCGGCTTTACAATGAAGTCATTTNNGCAGGCATACAATAGCGAGATATCTGCACCGTTTCGTGAAACCAATTACCGACCAGAGATTTTCTATCAAACGCCCATCAACCTCCCCGATCTGAATGGTGCGTTCTTCTTCCGAACCGGTTTTGAGCACGAGAGCAACGGGCGTAGTCAGCTACTTAGCCGTAGCTGGAATCGAGCCTATGTTGGACTTGGCTTCATTCGACCGAACTGGGCCATTTATATACAGCCCTGGTACAGAATACCGGAAGATGAAAAGGTGGATGATGGCGAACCCTCAACGCCGCCTCCTGCAAAAGGCGACGACAACC
>NZ_LWFU01000017.1:0-610 GCF_001635135.1 Oleiphilus sp. HI0080 | reverse complement strand
GGCTATTGGTTTGGCGCGCTAGGTGGCGAGGGCACGATTGCATTGTCGAACTTAACGATTGATGTGTTAAATCAGGATCCTGACGCGTTAATCGACCCAGCCCGAGATTATGGTAGCGGTTTGGCGTTGGGGTTCGATACTTTACAAGCGGGATTGTTCTTTGATGCGATTGTTCTTGGCGAGACGAAAGACAACATTGATGCATATAAGGCAAATGCTTCGGCTCCAATTAAATCCTTGGGAGGTTTAGGCGTTAATTTGTTGCTAGCAGATGGTGTGTATGATGCGACGGCGCGGAGTAATCGTCTCCTGTTGCAGGCTGGTGGAAATGTTGATTCGGGTTACCAGGGCTTGCGCATTGATACTGAGTTAAGTGTTGTTAGCCCAAATAATGAGTCCAACCTAGTCTATGTGGAGGACGGTTTTGGTCTGATGTATAGCGGTATAGAAGCCTATATTGATGGCGATATCACTCTTGATGTTACGTCTGATGGTGTGCTTGGTTCAACGCAGTTTTATGATGGCCTAAGGATTGGCTTCGAGGATCTTGATATTGCGTACAGGAGTGAAGGTTTCCGTTTTGGTCGTTCTGCTGACGGGAGTAGCCTTA
>NZ_LWFU01000016.1:0-316 GCF_001635135.1 Oleiphilus sp. HI0080 | reverse complement strand
TACCGACAACGCTGACTTCTCTTTGATTCTCGCATCGTCAGTCCATGACATGAAAAACTCTCTTGGCATGCTTCTGCATTCGCTCGAAGAACTCTGTCAGAAGCTACCCGAAGATAGCGAAAACAATCTAGGAGTCAGCACTATCCGCTACGAGACGGAGCGCGTTAACAATGACCTTATTCAGCTTCTTGGGGTCTACCGCTTACATAAGAAAATGCTCTCAGCTCACCTTGATGAGCACTATTTAGATGACATCGTGGCGGAGCAGCAAGCGCAGTATGGGAATGTGTTCGAAGCAAGGAACATAAAGCTGAGT
>NZ_LWFU01000015.1:0-375 GCF_001635135.1 Oleiphilus sp. HI0080 | reverse complement strand
GCTCTATTGAAGTGTGAGCCTACCCTTTTATTTCATGAGAGGTCTTGGCGAGATGAATACTCCAAATTACATATGTCAGTGTGTTGCGCGCTGTTTATTGGCTTTCGTCAGCGCTTCGCTCCACGCAAATCAGATAACGCCGCTCACCATGTGTGTTTTCGATTTCGTCGGTATTGGCGGCCCGGTTCATGAAGAGATGAANGCCTACCAAATTGACGCTGTTCGCTGNGGNGTCGACCTCTCGCTTAAAGTCTATACCGACTACCGAGTCGACTCGGCCGAGTTCAAAAATGTTGTATGCGATATGCTTCTTTTGCCAGACATATGACTGTGGGAATACAACGACTTTACAGGTTCGGTGAGTGCGGTTGGGGC
>NZ_LWFU01000014.1:0-589 GCF_001635135.1 Oleiphilus sp. HI0080 | reverse complement strand
GGTGCGCATACCTATCAACGTATTGATGACGCCTCCGGCGCTCATCACCACACTGATTGGACCGGACAAGGTGGAGGTGTGTCATCCACCAATTATGACGTGTAGCTCGTCGCCGCGACCATCTGCTCAAAGAATGTATCTCCCTTGATACAGATTAACTTGCAAGACAGCCTTGTGCGTTAGTCTGTATCCACTCCGTGTTGTACTTCATCGCTCTATTGAAGTGTGAGCCTACCCTTTTATTTCATGAGAGGTCTTGGCGAGATGAATACTCCAAATTACATATGTCAGTGTGTTGCGCGCTGTTTATTGGCTTTCGTCAGCGCTTCGCTCCACGCAAATCAGATAACGCCGCTCACCATGTGTGTTTTCGATTTCGTCGGTATTGGCGGCCCGGTTCATGAAGAGATGAAAGCCTACCAAATTGACGCTGTTCGCTGGGGCGTCGACCTCTCGCTTAAAGTCTATACCGATGATCGGGTCGCCTCGGAAGAGTTCAAAAATGGTGTCTGCGATATGCTGAATTTGCCAGACATACGTGCGCGGGAATACAACGACTTTACAGGTTCGGTGAGTGCGGTTGGGGCGC
>NZ_LWFU01000013.1:0-15659 GCF_001635135.1 Oleiphilus sp. HI0080 | reverse complement strand
GCTTTCCATAAAGCTTTCGGCCCGCATCGCGTGGGAAGAATTGTTTGCCGATGCGTTCTATTTTGGCAACAACTTGCTCCACATAACGAGCATCGACCGCTTTCATTGTTGACGCCGCAGTAAGGCGAGTCACCCTCGGTTTTCTGGCGTATTGTTGCAACTGCTGATCGTAACTTGCCTCGAGCTCTGCGATTTGCACACTGCGCTCTATCAGTGAACGAAGATCAGCCTGCTCTTGGTTCTCAATTTGTTTCTGGTTTGGCGCAAACAGAGCATTGAACTCGTCATCTGCAACGCGTGTTACCACGGCACTGTGCTGTGCTTGCTTTTGTTCTTGAGGTTTCGCCGGAGCGCTCGACTCCTGAATTAACATACTTTCGTCAATCGATTTGGTTGGTGAACTCTGTTTGGTCTTCTCTTCTAGAGAGCCTCCGCCCTGCTGATTTGTTTGCGCTAAAAAGTCTGCTTCATCAGGTCTCTTGTCGTCGTCGAAGCGCGCGAGTGTGATTTCCATCGTCTTGGCGACTGGTTTAGGGTCATCTTTTATGAAGTCGGTTAAAACCATTAGCGCGTGCAAAGCAACGGCGACAAAGATAGTAAAGCTTAAGCGATCGCTGGCTTTAATCTTTGCTTGAGGTATTGCTGACACGTGTAACTCCGAATTACTGACTAATTAATGCTGCTTGTGCTGAAGTTTTTGCTCAATAACATCCATAAGATCACCGGCAATGTTGAGATTGTAAGCGCGGTCGATTTCCTGAATGCAGGTTGGGCTGGTGACATTGATTTCCGTAAGATAGTCGCCGATGACATCTATTCCGACAAAAATGAGCCCGCGAGCAACAAGGTCGTCCGCTATTTGTGAAACAATCCAACGATCTCGCTCAGACAGCGGCAAGGCCTGCCCTGTTCCGCCAGCCGCTAAGTTACCACGATGCTCGCCCTCACTGGGAATTCTTGCTAAAGCGTAATCGATAGGTTTGCCATCGATGATCAGTATTCTTTTGTCGCCTTGTTTTATCTCGGGTATGAAACGTTGAGCCATCACCTGCGTCTCACCAAAGTTATTCAGCGTTTCTAAAATAACACCTAGATTTGGATCGCCAGCTTTGACGTTAAATATCGATGTGCCGCCCATGCCATCTAGAGGTTTGAAAATGACATGTTGGTGCTCTTTAACAAAGGCCCGTAGTTTTTTTACATCGCGGCTGATCAATACGGGAGGGCAGCACTGTGGAAAGGCCGTGGCGTAGACTTTTTCATTGCAGTCCCGCAGGCTGTTTGGACGGTTTACAACCAGAACTCCTAGCTGTTCGGCGCGCTCAGCGATATAGGTGGCATAGATAAACTCGCTGTCGACAGGTGGGTCTTTGCGTAAAAGAAGGACGTCTAGTTCGGCCATTGCTGTTTCTTTGCTGGGTTCAAGTTCATACCAGTCAGCGCCGTCATCAACTAAGTGCAAACGTTGTAAGTTTGCCATGGGAACGCCTTGATCAAGGGATAGGTCTTTTTGTTCCATGATAAATAGATCCCATCCTTTTGCGTGGGCAGCCCGCATCATTGCGTAGGTGCTGTCCTTTTTTGTGTTCACGCTTTGGATGGGGTCCATCACAATTCCCAATTTTATCGACATAGAAAACCTACCAAACAAAAATAATGTACTAGTCTTTAAGAGTATTGCGCTAACGATAGCGAGCTTAAGGTGTCGAGGCTACTTAAAACCGTTTAAGACGACGCTATTCTGCTTTACTCGCGGATTAAATCTTTAAGGTTTCTTTCACTACTGACGAAATAAGCTATACATAATAGATACTTATCAAAATGTTCGTGAAGCGATATTAAGAAAAGTTTTTAAGATATTGGTCTATAGTAAGTTTATGGGCCTATATTGGCGCATGTTTTTACATATAAATCGCACATGGTGCACAGGTAATTGCCTAGGCTGTAAGACAAAATGGAAGACAATTTCGAAAACTTAAAAATCATGGTCATCGATGACAGCAAGACGATCCGGCGAACGGCTGAGACCTTGTTGAAGAAGGTGGGATGTACCGTTATTACGGCTACTGATGGATTTGATGCTTTAGCGAAAATCGCTGATTCCAATCCCGATATCATCTTTGTAGATATTATGATGCCACGTTTGGATGGCTATCAGACCTGCGCTTTGATCAAAAACAACAGTGCGTTTAAAACCACGCCTGTCATTATGCTTTCGAGTAAAGACGGACTCTTTGATAAAGCAAAGGGTCGTATTGTTGGTTCAGATCAGTATCTGACCAAACCGTTTAGTAAAGATGAATTGCTAAGCACTATTCGTAATCACGCTCCGTCAAACGGATAACTGAAACACTATTCTCTCATCGCAAGATGATATTAATGAGGGAGAGCTATGGCTCGTATACTAATCGTTGATGATTCACCTACGGAAATTAGAAAAATTTCTACCATTCTGGATCAGCACAAGCATGAAGTAATTACCGCAGATAACGGTGCGGACGGAGTTGCGGTGGCGCGTCGTGAAAATCCTGATTTGATTTTGATGGACGTGGTAATGCCAGGGCTGAATGGTTTTCAGGCAACGCGACAATTAACTCGAACACCTGAAACTGCCGATATTCCGGTGGTGATTGTCACAACGAAAGATCAGGAAACTGATCGCGTTTGGGGCACTCGTCAGGGAGCAAAAGGCTACTTAGTGAAGCCTGTTAGTGAGAGTGATTTAATCTCTACTATAAACGAACTGATTAACTAGAAATTATGAGTGGTGAAGTTGCACATTCTTTTGAGGCGCTGCGGAATCTAGCCAAGAAGAGTGCGCAGTTTGCAGTTGGCTTACCCGCCCAAGATGAGGCGGTAGAGTATTTCAGCGGCATCGGTTTTTCATTTGCTGGTTTGCAGCTCGTCGCTGAACTGGGAACGGTAGCCGAGCTCTTAGATGTTCCGAAGTACACGATTATCCCAGGCGTGAAACCTTGGGTTTTAGGTGTGTCAAACATCCGTGGCCGCTTGATACCAATCATCGATCTCGCGCGTTATTTCGGTTTGAAGACTGAAAAAGCAAGAGCCCGAGAGCGTCGAATCCTTGTTGTTGAGCAAGGCGATATTCTTAGCGGCCTGATGGTCGATTCAGTACAGGGTATGCAGCACTTTGAACGTTCAACGTTAAAAACCGCTACAACAGTACAAATTCCACAAAGCATTGTAAGTTTGGTCGATGGCGCTTTCGAAAGAGATGAGCGTGATTGGCTGGTGTTTGATGCAAAGAGGCTGGTTTCTGATGACCAGTTTTCTCGCGTTTCACTCACACAAAATTAGTAAAAAATAGAGAACGAAAATAAAGGGCCGGGAGCCAGAAATATGAAGATTATGTCCGGAAGATTCAGCTCTGATCAAGATAATACCGGGGTTATATTTTGGTTAGGCATCGCGCTTGTTGTGATGCTGTTGTTCCTCATTGTGGTCTCCTACTTTATAGGTCAGGATAGTCGTCACGATAAGGATTACAGCGCATACGCCAGTGATTTGCGCGTACTTTCTCAGGAGGTTGCGAAGAACGCGACGGAGGCGGCTTCTGGTAAGGAAGAGGCCTTTGCTCAGTTGAAGCGTTCTCGTGAAGACTTTGAGAAATTACTTGGATTCATTGTTAATGGTAATCCGGATACGGGTTTGCCTGCTTCAAATTTACCGGTAGAGACCGGTGTAACCTCTCGATGGGAAAGTGTGAGTCGTAACGCTGACCGTATTTTGGAAAACAAAGAGACGGTTCTAACCCTGCACCAGATCGCCGCGACCCTGAACGAAACCATCCCTCAATTGCAGATAGAGTATGAGGATGTGGTATCAATCCTTCTCGACAATGACGCTCCGGCAGACCAGATCTCTGTTGCGGAACGTCAATCTTTGAGGGCTGAGCGGATTGTTCGAAGCGTAAACAACATCCTATCTGGAGACGAGGACGCAGCGATTGCGGCCAACCGTTTCGGAGAAGATGCGCGATTGTTTGGTCGGGTGATGAACTCGATGTTCGAAGGTAACGAGGCGATGGAAATCTCGCAAGTAACCGACGAGGATGCGATTTACGGGCTCGAAGCAATCGCTGAGCTGTTTGAATACGTCGATAGTAACGTGCAAGCGATTCTTGAGAACTCGCCAGAACTTTTCAAGGTTCGTAACGCGGCAAATTTGATTTTTGAAGATTCGATTGCCCTACTCGATGAGACCTACGAACTTTCTAAACAAGTTCAGTTGCAGGCTGATGGCCGCTTCTTTAGTGCTACACTCGCTTACTTCATTCTTGCTGCGATCATTGCTTTGATTGTCGTGATTGGTGTTCTCCTCTATCAAGAGTCGCAAAAGCGCCTTCGCATGACTGAGGAGCAAAATGAACAGAATCAGAATGCGATCTTGAGACTTCTTGATGAACTTGCTGATCTGGCAGATGGTGATTTGACCACAGAGGCAACAGTAACCGAAGACTTTACTGGAGCAATTGCTGACTCCATCAACTTCGCGATCGATCAGATGCGTGGTCTTGTAAAAGCGATTCGTGATACTGCGGTTCAAGTTGCATCTTCTGCTTCAGAAACCCAAGGCACAGCCATGAAGCTAGCCGAGTCTTCTGAAAATCAAGCGCAAGAAATTGCCGGCGCTTCAGCTGCAATCAACGAAATGGCGGTTTCGATCGATCAGGTATCATCGAACGCTGCCGAATCGGCAACGGTTGCGGAGCGGTCTGTAACGATTGCGAAAAAAGGTTCCGACGTCGTAAACAATACCATCAATGGTATGGATACGATTCGGGAGCAGATTCAAGAAACGTCAAAGCGAATTAAACGTCTAGGTGAGTCGTCGCAGGAGATCGGAGATATCGTATCTTTGATCAACGATATCGCAGACCAAACAAACATTCTTTCCTTGAATGCTGCGATTCAGGCATCGATGGCGGGTGATGCTGGACGAGGCTTCGCGGTTGTTGCCGATGAGGTCCAGCGACTGGCAGAGCGTTCATCCGCTGCAACGAAGCAGATCGAAGCGCTAGTTAAAACGACGCAAACGGATACCAATGAGGCGGTTATCTCAATGGAGCAAACGACGGCTGAGGTTGTCCGCGGAGCGAGATTGGCCCAGGATGCGGGTGTTGCCCTAGAGGAAATCGAAAGCGTATCGATGAACTTGGCAGATTTGATTCAAAACATCTCGAACGCCTCAAGACAGCAATCTATGTCCGCGGGCCACGTTTCAAATACGATGAATGTCATTCAGGAAATCACTTCACAAACCTCTTCTGGTACGAGTGCGACGGCAGAGTCGGTTGGTAACTTGGCAGAGATGGCAAGTCAGCTAAGAGCTTCAGTATCTGGCTTTAAGCTACCGCTTGATGATGATGAATCTCCTGAGCAAACAGTCTAGCTAGGTTTGGCTTCAGTCGAGAGTAAGCCAAAATGGTCCTATCGACTGCGGCGCGCTTGAACGTCATGAAACGAGATCAGGCCCAAATACCTAACATGAGCGACCGCCAGTTTGAAAGCTGGCGAGCGTTTGTAGAGGAGCGATTAGGAACGCACTTCCCGCTTGATCAGAAGTCGCGTCTTCAATCGAGTCTAACGATTCGTATGCGCGAACTCGATTACAGCGACTATGATCAATATCTGCAAGAGGTATCTGCACCGCTTCAGGGCTTAGGAGAGTGGCTAGTTTTACTTGATCGTCTAGTGATAGGTGAAACTCGTTTTTATCGAGATTCAAACGCTATGGCGCTCGCGTTCCTCGTTATGAAGAGTCGCCTCAAGCGAAAAAAAGACCGCAGCCTCAGTATTTGGAGTGTCGGTTGCAGCAGCGGTGAAGAGACATACTCTCTGGCATTTTTATGTGAAAGCTTGTTTAAGGAAATGGAGCTTGAGCCTCGGTACGGCGTTACTGGTATAGATGTAAGCTGGGGTGTGCTGGGCAAAGGCCGAAACGGAGTATACGAGAAGCGTCGCATGATTGGTTTGCCAAAGGCTTGGTCTAAGACCTACTTTGATCAATTAGGCGAAGACTCTTTTCAGGTAAAAGATTACGTGCGTAAGCATGTATGTTTTTCTAAACAGAATATGAGAGACATAAGTCAGAGCCCCCTCAAGAATCAGGATCTGATTTATTGCCAAAACGTGCTTATTTATTTTCGAAATGAGCTGAGACATAAAATTCTAGATGAGCTTGGAGACCGTCTTTCATTGGGCGGTGTGTTGATCATTGGTGCTGGTGAAGCACTGAATTGGTCGCATCCAAAGCTTAAAAGAGTCGATGACAAGCGGGCGCTGGCTTTTCAGCGTGTGCACGACTGAATAAGAAATTAGGGGTAGAGTGATGGGCAGCAGCCATGACCACATTGCACTGGACTGGGTAAGAGGGGAGCTCGAACAAACTCTTTTGCTAGCGCGCAATGCTTTGGAACTGTATGCAGATGATAGAGACGACCCTACACAGGTAAATTTCTGCCTTAATCATCTCCACCAAGTTAGCGGTACCCTGAAAATGGTCGAGCTAATCGGTGTGGCAAAAGTTGCTCAGGAAATGGAAGACCTGTGCGTCGCGCTCAGAGAGAATACCGTACATAGCTTTGATGATTCCCTTGAGGCATTGATGGGTTCGATTCTGCACTTGCAGAACTATATTGAATCGACACATGAAGCGCTCACGGAGATTCCACCACAATTAACGCCCGTCTTGAATGATCTAAAAGCAGCCAAAGGCGAGTCATTTTCAGCCGATGCATTTAGTCCTGATTTCAGCGCCAATCTTGTTACTCCTAACCCTATCTTGAATGCTCGAATGCAAGATGCCAAGGTTACGGAAAATCTTCGAAAGCTTCGTCAGCGTTTTCAGTCTTCATTGGCTAATGTGATTCGTAATCAGAACACTGAAGAGCATCTTGATTTTTTGGGCAAGGTCATTGAGCGTCTCGAAAAATTCTGCAAAGGCAGCCCTATTGGCCAGCTTTGGTGGATATCTAAGGGATTCATCGAATCGATTGAAGATAGCGAAGAACAATTAGGGAGCGCGGTAAAACAGTTATTGAGAGAGCTAGATCTTCAGCTTAAAGCAATGATTGATAATGCTAGCGATGCCTTGAGTCGAGAAGTTTCAGAAGAGCTGCTCTCGAACCTGCTCTATTACATCGCGTCCTCTAACAAGAAAACCGACCGTATAGATGCACTTGTTGACGCATATAAGTTATCAACACCCTCTCCTGACGGGGCAGAGAAAGGAATTCTTGGTCCAGACAAGACGACATTGAGCGCCATTGCAGATGTTCTTTGCGAGGAAATTAACTCGTTTAAAGATCGGTTAGATTTGATTGAGCGCGATAGTTCGGCCACCTTCGAGGATATCCGAGAACTTCTTCCTACGTTGCAAACCATGCAGAGCTCTCTGGAAGTTGTAGGGATTCCTGCGGCGCGAGATGCTTTATCGATGCAGATCGAGAGCTTGCAAAGCGTGAGTGGTAATGAAATCACTTCTGAGGCGATGAACTCTCTGGCAGAAACCATCCTGTCAGTTGAAGTGCAAGTTAAGCACATCGTTGACGGGCCTGATTCGGGTGAAGATGGCTTCGGCGTTCCGACAGAGCAGTTTGAAATTGCTCATACTGCTGTCATAGAGGCTTCAAAAGGCTCTCTGGAGTTAGCCAAAAACAGTATTGTCAGTTTTATTACCTCCAACTGGGATATCCAGCAGATCGAGAATGTACCGTCTGTGCTAGACAGCATTCGTGGTGGCTTGCAGATCATTCCCTTGCAAGAAGCATCAGAGCTAATAGCGGCCTGTGGTCAATACGTTCAGCAGCGTTTGCTTGACGGTAAGGAGCAACCTGAATGGGGTGACTTGGATCGGCTCGCGGACGCCATTAGTAGTATTGAATATTACATTGAGCGGATCGGTGAAGGGGCAAAAGGCGGGGAGCGCTTTCTAGAAGTTGCCCGAGAGAGCTTGCACAAGCTCGGCGTATTGCAGGATGAAGATCATCAACCTACCGAGCATATTTCTCATCATCACGTGACAGAAGCGGCAGCTGAAGCACCGAATGCTGAGCAGAAAGCGAATGATGAGCAGTTAATTGATGAAGAGATTCTCGAGATCTTTGCCGAGGAAGTTGAAGAAGTCTCGGAGGAGATAGATGCTGCGATCCAAGCTCTGCGATCTGATGAAGCTGACCGAGCTGCGTTGGCAGAATTGCGTCGCGCTTTTCACACCTTAAAAGGCAGTGGCAAACTTGTTGGTGCGGAGGACATGGCTACTTTAGCCTGGGCTGTTGAATCAAGGCTGAACTCTCGTGTTGACCAAAGCCTAAGTATCAGTTTAGAGGAATTGAATGCTGTCGACTCCGTGAGAGAGCATCTTTCCGGCTTGTTGGCAGACTTTTCTAAGGGTGCAGAGTCCGAGCTTGCGCGTCAGCTTGAGAACTCTATCGCTCGCGTATTTGATAATAGCAGCGCTTCCCCGGGCATTGATCCAGAATCTCCTGATGAGCGATCAATGCATCAAGAGCCGGCAATCGAAGAGCAGCCTGCAGTCGAGCCAAATGATCAACTTCCGGAAATGGAGCAATCCATTGTCGAGGATGTGCCTGAAGATGTTGAGCAGCCGCCTGTTATGGAGGTTGCAGAATCGGTTGAAGATGATGACGATTTGATCGACGAAGAAATACTTGAAATCTTCATTGAAGAATCGGAAGAAGTGAATGAAACGATTCAAGCCTACCTACCACGTCTTGTAGAAAACTATGATGATAAGGAGGCCCTGACGGAGCTACGCCGTGCTTTTCATACGCTTAAAGGCAGCGGTCGTATGGTAGAGGCGATGGATATTGGCGAGATTGCTTGGGGGGTCGAAAACCTTCTCAATCGAGTGCTCGACAATACCATTGAGATGCGCTCTGACATTGCCGAGTTTGCGAGCTATGTCGCGCAGAATATTCCTGCTCTTGTTGAAAACTTTAGAACTCGCACCAGCCCGGTCATCGACCCTGAGCTTGTTGAAGCTCAAGCACAAAGAATCGTTGAAGGAGAGGCATTTACTCTGACGGACGTCTCAAGTGACGAGCAGGAAACAGTCTCAGAAGACGAGTTAGCGCTTTCGAACGATGCCGGTGAAGAGGCACGAGAAAGCACGGTTGAAGCAGAGTTAGACGAAACATCACTCTCAGAAGAAGAATCGTCTATTGAAGACTCGCTTATTGAGATCTTTGAAATCGAGGCGCTCCAGCATATTGAATCTGTTGAGGAATTTTCGAAGGCTGCGATTGATAGCGGTAGTGCAGCAGTCGACGATAGCCTGTCACGTGCTCTTCATACATTGAAGGGCAGCGCTAATACGGCAGAGATGCAACCCATTGCGCACATTGCGGTCCCTTTAGAGCAGTTGATCAAGGAAATGCGTGCGAACGGATTTATGGTTGATGCAAAGCTTGCTGTTTTGATGCTAGAAGCAATGCAGCTTAGCAGGGCTGGCGTTGCGCAGGCTAGGACGACACCGCAGCAAGGTATCGATGGGACAGATACGCTTTTAGCTAAGCTCGCTGCGTATAAGCAATCTCGTATCTCTGAACTTGCAGAGGCGAGAGATGCAAACGATTTCGGTGCTCAGGATCCTCAATTAGTGAGTATCTTTTTAACCGAAGGCTTAGATATCTTGTTAGATGCTGAGCGCATTATTGATGAATGGCAAGATGGTGAGATTAGCGATGAGAACTTTGGAAAGCTCTATAAAGAGGTTTCCACTCTCAAGCGCGGAGCAAAAGTTGCAGGTTTGAACGCAATTGTCGAATTGTGTTCCGCTCTTGAACACAGCTATCAGACGATCCATGACTCGCCAGCTTCACCCGACAGCCAGTTCATTGCCTCAATTAAGCAGGGGCACGATGGTCTGATTGATATGATGGATCAGACCGCCGCGGGTCTCAGTGCGGATATAGATGAGCAATTAGTCGCGTTGCTCGAGAAAGTTGCGCAAGAACATGTGCTTACAAATGCTGTTCAGCCAGAGCCAGAGCCAGAGCCAGAGCCAGAGCCAGAGCCAGAGCCAGAGCCAGAGCCAGAGCCAGAGCCAGATTTGGATGAAAGTCTTGGGGAGCTTGAGGAGTCTATCTCTACTGCTATTCCTGAGTTTATCGAAGCGGATGCCGAACCTGAAAAGGCGGGAGAGGCTTTAGCAGAATTAGATCCCGAGCTAGCAGAGATCTTTCTGGAGGAAGCCCAGGAATTGATTGCGAACTCTGGAGAGCTTTTACATCAATGGCAAAGTGAGAGCGACAATTTTGAGTTAGTTGGTGAGCTCCAGCGTGATCTTCATACCTTAAAAGGCGGTGCGCGCATGGCCGAGGTGACCGCGATCGGTGACCTGTCTCATGAGCTGGAAACCTTGTTTGAGCGAACAGTCGATGCGCAGACCGTTGCAAGTGATGAAGTTATTGAGCTTTGTCTAAAGTGCCATGATGCTCTTGCAGCGATGGTCGACTCCGTTGAGCAAGGTTTGGTTCCAAGTGACGCGTCGGCACTTCTGCAATCCGTGCAAGCGGTTATTTCCGGAAAGTCTATTGGATCTGAAGAGCCAAGTGGTGAGGCTACGGCTGCGCAAGAGTCTCCGGAAATCTCAGAGCTAGAGGAGCAAGACCCATCAGCCGAGCAAACGCCATCAGTCGAGCAAGCGCCTTCAGAATCTGATGAGCCTTTTACGGAGCAAGATTCGCAAGAGATAGAAGTTTCTAGCACTCCAGATAGTTTGGAATCTGAGCCAGAGCCAGAGCCAGAGCCAGAGCAGCAGGACGTGGACACTCAGGGTGAAGATCCTGTTGAAAGTTCTGAACCTTCAAAAGATCTTGAAAGCGAAACCAAGACGGGCGTTTCTAGCGAAGCGGATGCGTATAGTCGTGCGGTAGAAAGTGTCAATGAAGCGTTAACTGTTTGGAGTAACGATGAGGAGCATATTGCCGGTGTCCCTGAGCTGCAGCAGGGAATAAAAACGTTACTTGCTCAACCCGCTATACGGGAATCTAGAGCGCACAATGAGTTCTTGGCTAAAACAGTTGAGTGTCTCGATGCCTTTGTAAGCGGCGATCTGCAAGACTGGAGCGCGCTGCAGAAAAGTGTTCAGTCTGGGGCGCAACTTTTGGCTGATGGTCCGGCAGAGCATGCTGATCAGTTTTTACGCCTGACCGAAGCGCTAGAGCATATGCTGCGCGACCAAATCATGAAATCTCGTTCGAAGGCAAAAGCTGAGGAAGATGATGCTTTTGACCAAGAGGTTCTGGAGATGTTTGCGGAGGAGGCTCAGGAACTGATTGAGTCTCTAGAAACTAATTTAGCAGACTGGGCTGAAGCACCTCAAGATCAGCATTTCAATCAGGAACTGCAAAGAGCTCTGCATACCCTAAAGGGCGGTGCTCGATTAGCAAGTTTAGATGCATTGGCTGATGCGAGCCATAATTTTGAGTCCCGCCTGATTAAAGGATTTGAAAGCAATGAATCTTATGACGGTTCGCTAAAAGAAGCGGCTCTTGCCGCACAAGATCAACTGCATACATTGATCAAAGAGTTTCTTGGGAATGCCGAAGATACGTCGGATAGTTCCGGTCCAGAGGAAAGCCAGCATGCTCAAGAAGCGCCCGCTCCGGCCCCTGAAAAGCAAGATCCAAACGCGCTCACACAATTAGGCCAAGGCAAAAGCACGAAAACAGAGAAACACACCACTCAACGCGCGGGTGCGCAAGAAACAGTTCGTGTTGGTGCTTTACTTATTGATGACCTCGTTAATCTTGCTGGCGAGACGAGTATATCGCGTGGTCGCTTAGAGCAGCAGATTAGTGATTTTGGATTCACGCTCGAAGAAATGAACGCCACGATCGAGCGTCTTCGAGAACAGCTTCGAAGAATGGAAATTGAAACTGAGGCTCAGGTGCTTTATCGCGCAGAGCAAGAAGGCATCACGGTTTCAGAATATGAGGAATTTGACCCTCTAGAGATGGACCGTTACTCGTCTATTCAGCAATTATCTCGTTCACTTTCTGAAAGTGCCACCGACCTAACCGAGCTTCGTGAAACTCTGTCAAACAGGGCTCGTGATGCTGAAACCTTATTGCTTCAACAATCTCGAATTAACTCTGAGTTACAAGAAGGCTTGATGAAAACTCGGATGATACCGTTTTCATCAATGGTTCCGCGATTAAGACGTATTGTACGTCAGATTAGTGGCGAGCTAGATAAAGCTGTTGAATTCGAGGTACATAATGCTGGTGGTGAAATGGATCGTTCTGTTTTGGAACGAATGATTGCACCATTAGAACACATGCTTCGAAACGCCTTGGATCATGGTATTGAGTCAAAGCAGGCGCGAGCGAAGGTTGGAAAAACCGAAACTGGATCGATCGATTTATCTGTTAATCGTGAAGGTGGTGAGATTGTTCTTCGTATGAAGGACGACGGCGGTGGTATTGATGCCGAAAAGATTCACGCAAAAGCCATTGCTCAAGGTTTAGTGCCTGCGAACGCAGACATATCGGATCAGGACAAACTTCAATTGATCATGGCTGCTGGCTTTAGTACTGCAGAAAAAGTAACCCAGATTAGTGGCCGTGGCGTCGGTATGGATGTTGTTGCCAGTGAAATCAAACAGCTCGGCGGCACCATAAGTATCGCGTCTGTTGTCGGTGCCGGAACCGAGTTTACGGTCCGCTTGCCATTTACGGTATCTGTGAATAGAGCGTTAATGGTGAATACGGGTGATGATTTTTACGCCATTCCGTTAAATACGATTGAAGGTATTGTTCGTGTAAGTCCGTATGAGCTTGAAGAGTACTACCAGGAAGATGCGCCGCCATATCACTATGCTGGTCGTGACTATGACCTGAAGTATCTTGGCTCCTTGTTACATAACATGCATCAGCCGAAGCTAAAAGGACAGCCGCTTCCACTACCTGTCATTCTAGTGCGTGGAACGGATAAGCCAATGGCTCTTCAAGTCGACAGTTTGATGGGCTCTCGAGAGATCGTGGTTAAAAGCCTGGGAGCGCAATTTAGTGATGTGCATGGTGTTTCCGGAGCGACTATTCTCGGTGATGGTAGCGTTGTTGTGATCCTCGATTTGCCGGCTCTGATTCGTGAGGAATCTACAGGCGTTCTCGATATACTTGATAAAGATGCTTCTACAGACACTCGCAGTGATACACCATTGGTTATGGTTGTGGATGATTCGGTTACGGTTCGCAAGGTTACAACGCGTTTGCTGCAGCGAAATGGTATCGATGTAGTCACCGCAAAAGACGGTGTAGATGCAATTGCGCAGCTTCAGGATACCAAGCCAGACGTGATGCTGCTGGATATTGAAATGCCGCGAATGGATGGCTTTGAGGTTGCCTCTCTGGTGCGACATGATGAGCGACTCAAAGACGTTCCAATTATTATGATCACTTCGCGAACCGGACAGAAACACCGCGAAAGAGCGATGTCCATTGGCGTCAATGAGTATATGGGTAAGCCTTTCCAGGAACAGGAATTGTTGGCGACGATTGAGCAAGTCCTGGCCGGAAGCATGAGTAAGGCTTAAAGGCCAAGAAAATGAAAATTGAAGCTGCTCTGGGAGTCATCAGTTCTGACCCATTGATTAGGAAGGGCTTGACGGATTTCGCAGAGCGGTTTGGTTTCAAGTTGGAGAATAGTTGTTCACCCGAGTCGATTGAATCAGGTGACGTTAATAATGATGAGCATGTCGACTGCTGGCTTGTTGACGAGGCGGCGTTTGAAACTCCTGGCACATGTTTTGAGGCATTTCTAGAAGATCTTGATGTTCCGGTGATCTATGGTCTGGAGCGGTTTAGCAGCGATACTGATGTTCTTGAGCGAGAATGGAACAGTCTGCTGAAAAAACTGGTTCAGCATGTATTTCATCCTGAACAGCGAGCCGAGTTTGATGTTTGGGTGCTTGGTGCATCTTTGGGTGGACCAGAAGCTGTGAAAGCTTTTCTGGATGAGCTACCAGAGAATTTGCCAGTATGCTTTCTCTACGCTCAGCATCTGGACGAGGTTGGCTCCAGAGCGTTACTCGATGTGATCGGAAGAGATGCGGCTTTACAGGTGTTTGCGCTAGATGGTGTAACACTGCTTCAACCAGGCGCCGTGTATAAAATGCCGGTTGATTCAAGTGTCGAGTTTGTTGCTGGGACATGTTTTAAGACTGATTCGCCATGGGTTGGCAGCTACCGACCTAGTATCGAAGAGTTATTGCGCAAAGTGAGTTATGCCTTTGGTCAACGGGCTAATGTCATTTACTTTAGTGGCATGGGCGAAGACGGTGCTCTAATTGCGAATGACATGGCTCGCCGTGGCAGTCGTGTTTGGGCGCAAAGTGCACAAACTTGTGCAAGTGCGGCCATGCCAGAGTCTGTTATTTCGCAAAGGATTTGTGAACGGATTGCTTCACCGTCAGATTTGGCAACGTTATTAAAGGCGCTTTATCAGACAAAATGATAACGCAGTAACACGCAAGTTAGATTGAAATAATAAGGTAGGTTAGGGTGCCAGAGTCAGAAATTATTTCGAGTTTATATCTTCCTATTACGGACGGTAAGCTCGTGCTGCCTAACGTCGCAGTTGCAGAGGTAATCGAATACAGCCGCCCGAAAGTAAAAGAGGGCTTCCCCCATTACTATCTCGGTGATATTTCCTGGCGAGGCATCGATGTTCCGCTTCTTAGTTTTGAGGAAGTAAACGGTGGCGATAGGCCTCCAAAAAATACGGAAGTACGTATTGCAGTACTCAACAATACTGGAACAGACAGTCAAAGACTTCCCTTCGTTGCTATCTTGACGCAAGGGCTTCCTCGCTTGGTTAAAGTCAGTGAGGATATTATCCAGCATGCCTCAAAAAGTGATTTGCCTGCAGAACACAGCCGAATTCGTGTTGATGGTGAAGAGGCTGTGATACCGAACCTGAATTATCTAGAGAGTCTGGCTATCAATCTTGTTTGATAATGAATACGCGCTCCCTGCTCGAAAACATCTAGCGGCAATTGCTGTTCTTTATAGTGTTTTTGCTGTCGTCTTCCACTTTTTGTATGGTGGTGTCGGTTTCGGTCTTGTCATAGCTTTACTCGCCTCCGGCGCGTTGATGCTGAGTTTTCTCGAGCGCATTTTACCTCAACGAGCGCTCATCTATCCGTTCCTGCTTCTGCTCTTAGGGGCAAGCTTTCTGATCGATGCTCCTGATGATAGTGATTTGGTTTTGCATCTCAGTCAATTTGCTTTCATTTGTGGATTAAGTCTTAGCGTAAAGCAGTCGCTGTGCATTTTAACGTCGATTGTAATCGTTCTGGCTCTCGCCATTGAGCAGAACTTCAGCCTCAATAAATATCTCGTGGTTTTGACTCTAGGCTCGCTCGGCATGTATTTGAGATGGTTGGTGCTGGGTCAAGCTTCTTCTCTTGAACAAGTGCAGACAACAGATAAGCAGACGGGATGTAAAAACGCATCGTGTCTTGAGCGCGATACCGAGCAGAACTTTAACTTGTATCAGCGCTATGGCATACCTTGCACGTGTTTAGTTTTTGATCTGGTATTGGATGAGAGCAAGTCCCTTCAAACTAAGAATAACTTGCTTTTGGCTGTAATTAAGTTGTGGAACAGC
>NZ_LWFU01000012.1:0-421 GCF_001635135.1 Oleiphilus sp. HI0080 | reverse complement strand
GCGATGGTGTCTATTGCAGAATGGAACTGGCTTTTGTATGCATCGGTGAAAGCCCATAGTAATGCCACAAATAGCACGCCCAACACTAAGCTCGTCAGGCCAAAGGCCTGCCACTTAATGCTCATGTTGGGTCGATAATCCAGCTTCACTAAAGAGTCCTGTTATTACCAGCGATAGGCGACTTGCAGAGCTGCCAGATTCCAATATCGGTTTGTTCGCTGGCTTTGGTTGTCACGGTTAAACAAGCGTGACCAGCCATCGATGTAATGAAACTCTCCACGAACAAGCCAGTTATTATCTGGCCGCCAACTCGCACCCATATTTATGTCGACAAAATGCCCATTTGGGTCCGCAAAGCTCACATCGCGCAGGCGGTTGTAATCGTAACGGATGTAGGTGTCTGTGGTATCGGTCCAGCGAT
>NZ_LWFU01000011.1:0-413 GCF_001635135.1 Oleiphilus sp. HI0080 | reverse complement strand
TAATCCGTGGGTCGCTGGTTCGAGCCCAGCTCGGGGAGCCAATTCTCCCTTCCTCTCAACAACATTCCTTGAAACGTATACAACGGATCCGTGGCAAACTCCATGACTTTGCCTAGTTCGAGCCCAGCTCGGGGAGCCAATTCTCCCTTACTCTCAACAACATTCTTTGAAACGTATACAACGGATCCGTGGCAAACTCCATGACTTTGCCTAGTTCGAGCCCAGATCGGGGAGCCAATTCTCCCTTACTCTCAACAACATTCTTTGAAACGTATACAACGGATCCGTGGCAAACTCCATGACTTTGCCTAGTTCGAGCCCAGCTCGGGGAGCCAATTCTCCCTTCCTCCCAGCAACATTCTTTGAGATGCATACTACTGATCCCAAGCAAACGCGCCAAATGCCTCTTGATC
>NZ_LWFU01000010.1:0-1114 GCF_001635135.1 Oleiphilus sp. HI0080 | reverse complement strand
CGCAGGGCACCGAGAACGCTAGCGCTGCTTTTACCTCCGTCGGTAAATACTGCTTCTCGCGCGATACGTATAATAGAGTCTTGTTCCCGCCGATACTGAATCCACACAACGCAATTTTATCGTAGCCTCGGCTTATCGCTTCGCGTACAAGCAGATCAAGATCTTCTGTCGATCCACTATGGTAGTTCTGCAGCCTCTTGTTCGGCACGCCCGCACAACTTCTATAATTCCAGGCAAGCACATCCCAGCCAGTGTCCAATGCTTGTGCGGCCATGCCAAGAACATAAGGGCGCCGGCTGTTGCCCTCCAAACCATGACTTATAATCAGCAAGCGTTTAGCGCTTGCACAATACCAATCGATATAAAGCTCATCACCATCCGGAGTTGCCAACACCTCCTCCATTGGAAGCTGCTTCAAGTGACGAACCTTACGAAACGAAGCAAGCACGGTATGAATGTGCGGATTTCTAAGCAAAAAAGGCGGGCGGTAAGAAAGGTGTTCAACAGGCATAAACGCCGCTCATCTGGTTGATTTATAAACAAAATTTGGAGCCAAATGTTAACACGTACAAATAATTCAAATAAGCGCGTTTTTTTTGTTGACGCTTTTTTTTGATCTGGGTAGTATTCGCGCCGTTGAGAAGTTCCCCGATAGCTCAGTTGGTAGAGCAACGGACTGTTAATCCGTGGGTCGCTGGTTCGAGCCCAGCTCGGGGAGCCAATTCTCCCTTCCTCTCAACAACATTCCTTGAAACGTATACAACGGATCCGTGGCAAACTCCATGACTTTGCCTAGTTCGAGCCCAGCTCGGGGAGCCAATTCTCCCTTACTCTCAACAACATTCTTTGAAACGTATACAACGGATCCGTGGCAAACTCCATGACTTTGCCTAGTTCGAGCCCAGATCGGGGAGCCAATTCTCCCTTACTCTCAACAACATTCTTTGAAACGTATACAACGGATCCGTGGCAAACTCCATGACTTTGCCTAGTTCGAGCCCAGCTCGGGGAGCCAATTCTCCCTTCCTCCCAGCAACATTCTTTGAGATGCATACTACTGATCCCAAGCAAACGCGCCAAATGCCTCTTGATCAGTGCTAGATAGCGCCCCGCC
>NZ_LWFU01000009.1:0-444 GCF_001635135.1 Oleiphilus sp. HI0080 | reverse complement strand
ACATGAGTTAAATGCTTGGTATAAAGCGACCTTGCAACTCAATCAGCCAGTCACTAGGGCTTATCTTCACTTTGTACTATTAACAGGCTTGCGGTTAACCGAAGCGGCGCAACTGCGCTGGCAAGATGTCGATATTAAGGGATTGTCTTTTACCATCCCTGATACAAAGAACAATCGCCCTCACACGCTACCGATTACCGAAGCGATTTATGATACTCTCAAAATACTTAAGGCAAACAAGCGCAATGAATGGGTATTCCCTAGCCCCTTGCATGACTCACATCTCAAGGAGCCTAGAACAGCGGTAAAACGTGTTTGCGATCTAAGTGGGATCAAGTTTACGATTCACGACCTACGCAGAACCTTTATCACCATTGCCGAAAGCTTAGACATTTCGGCTTACGCACTTAAACGCTTGCTAAACCACAAAGACCCCAATGATGT
>NZ_LWFU01000008.1:0-364 GCF_001635135.1 Oleiphilus sp. HI0080 | reverse complement strand
GCTGGAAACCGTTTCGATATTGACTTGGAAACACCACTTATCAGAGTCACCTTGTCATCCTCAACCGAGGCCAACATCACGACCGCCTCACCAAGCTCATTCTTTAACTTATCAACAGCATCCATTAATCCTTTTCGGTCCATACCGTCGACTTTCTTGGCTAATACCTTGACACCGCTTATCTCGATAGCTGATCCGGCGATCTCACTTCCAGCATCAGCTGCGAGCTTGGACTTTAATTTTTCCAATTCTTTCTCTAGCAGCTTAACTTTATCGAGCTGCTGTTGCGCCTTATCCAAAACATCCTCTTTGGAACATTTCAGCTGAGAAGCGATTGCAGAAACACTCTCAAGATTTGACCTCA
>NZ_LWFU01000007.1:0-1010 GCF_001635135.1 Oleiphilus sp. HI0080 | reverse complement strand
GGTAACCTGTTCGCCCGTAGACACGAGCACATCCATTTCACGAGGAGTCGGCTCTTCCATTATATCTGCCGCTAAACCGATCAAACGGTTCGTCTCTCCACTCATCGCCGAAACGACCACAACAATGTCATCGCCTTTTTCACGANACGCTTTAACTTTATCAGCAACCGCTTCGATACGCTCAACCGAGCCTACAGAAGTACCACCGAACTTTTGAACCAACAAGGCCATTGCTAACTATTCCTATACTGCCCGAACAAGGCTATAAATCAAAAAGCGCGCGATTATACCTTACTTGCGACCCATTCTTGAACCCCAGATAATGCGGCATCCAGTTTGTCGATATTCGTGCCCCCGCCTTGCGCCATATCAGGACGACCACCACCTTTTCCATCAACCTTTGCAGCAATCTCTCGCATCAAATCTCCCGCTGGAAACCGTTTCGATATTGACTTGGAAACACCACTTATCAGAGTCACCTTGTCATCCTCAACCGAGGCCAACATCACGACCGCCTCACCAAGCTCATTCTTTAACTTATCAACAGCATCCATTAATCCTTTTCGGTCCATACCGTCGACTTTCTTGGCTAATACCTTGACACCGCTTATCTCGATAGCTGATCCGGCGATCTCACTTCCAGCATCAGCTGCGAGCTTGGACTTTAATTTTTCCAATTCTTTCTCTAGCAGCTTAACTTTATCGAGCTGCTGTTGCGCCTTATCCAAAACATCCTCTTTGGAACATTTCAGCTGAGAAGCGATTGCAGAAACACTCTCAAGATTTGACCTCACATACTCTTCAGCACCAAGCCCTGTAACCGCCTCTATTCTGCGAACGCCCGACGAGATTCCTCCCTCCGAGAGGATAATAAATTGACCGATGTCTCCTGTCCTTTGAACATGGGTTCCTCCGCACAATTCAACAGAAAACGACTTTTGACCCATCGATAGCACACGAACCTCATCTCCGTATTTCTCACCGAACAACGCCATAGCCCCCATGTCTCT
>NZ_LWFU01000006.1:0-603 GCF_001635135.1 Oleiphilus sp. HI0080 | reverse complement strand
GAATGCAAGCGTGCCATGCGACCTGGGCGAGACAATTCCTTTTGCTCTTCAGAAGGGAGTGAAAGCAATGTCTGATAATTGGGCTCAGTTTTGTCATTACCGAAGTTTTTTGTTTTTCGAGCAAAGGTTTGATGCTCTCCGCTGATATCGCGGTGAGCACTTTTTGTTGGCGGGGTGGTAGGAGCTTTTTCAACTTCATCCACGGCATCATTTTGTTCATCTGAACCTAGAGGTTTTTCTAAAGATTCCCTTATAAGTTTCAAGCCCTTGAGGCTCGAGTTTAATGGATGGTGCTCTAGTTGTGAGGCGGCTATAAGTCTGTCGAGAGTGAGTAGTGGTGTTTTAAGATGAAAGAAACGGACTTCTGGCGCTTTTGCCTTGATGATGTCTCTGGTATTAACGCACAGTTGTCTTATGGAGGGTGCAACTTCGGAAGCTTGATGAGTGTTGGTGCGCAATTGGTAAATGCTGATCAAGCATCGAAGGAAGAAGCAGAGTTCTTTGTTTGAGTCATAGGTTGTTATTCGCCTTTCTACAAGTGTTGATAGAACTTCGAAATCTCGGATTTGGCCACGGATCAAGTTAGCACCGACCCGCTTGTTG
>NZ_LWFU01000005.1:0-602 GCF_001635135.1 Oleiphilus sp. HI0080 | reverse complement strand
GACCGCAAGGGTGAACATTTGCCATCTTGCGGAAAATTTCACGGGGAGCAACCCAAAGACGGCGCAGTGCGCTTCCAAACTAAGCAAAAGCCGCTACAGTGGAATGATGTTCTGCTTGGCCCAAAAACAGAGAAACTAGATTCAGACTTCATCCTCAAGCGACGTGATGGCTTATATTCTTATCAACTCGCCGTGGTGTCGGATGACATCGACCAAAAGATTACTCACGTCATTCGCGGAATGGACTTACTAAGCTCCACACCGATGCAGTTAGCATTATATGATTCATTGGATTCAGCGGCACCAGAATTTGGCCACTTCCCTTTAGTGACAAATACTCAAGGACAAAAGCTTTCTAAGCAGAACCTTGCTCCCGCAGTGGACGACACAGCACCAATCAAAAATCTAGCGTTGTTAGGATCATGGCTGGGCTTTGAATTTCCAAATGGCACAAATCGACCGGAAGATTACCTGACATACTATCTGGATCAATGGGATCGCTCTCGTTTTCAGCCAAATGAGGATTATGTCATATAGGTCGCTAGCCAGAGCTGCGTTTGGTTGGTTATCATGAAAGCTCGCTGATGAATTAGAAACGCTCA
>NZ_LWFU01000004.1:0-419 GCF_001635135.1 Oleiphilus sp. HI0080 | reverse complement strand
TCATTTCCTGACTCGCTAATTTCAACGCTCAGGGGAACCCCTGATGCGAAATCGGCAAACAAAAAGCAGCCATCTCTATCGGTGGCTGTTGACTGATCGCTTTGTGCTGCTTGGCTAAGCAAGACATCCCCATCGATGCCAATGCCATTTTTTTCTACGCAACCCATAATGCCGAACGGCGTTATGCCGCTGTCAACTTTATGAATGCTCGAAGCGCTATCGTTGTCTCGGTTAGTCACCCATAAGAACTGGCCATCCCATGCTAGGCCGAGAGGATCATTGAGAAAAGACGGGTTCTCTAGATAGGTGAGTATGTCGCCGTTGGCCGGATTAATGCGGTAAATTCGTTGCTCTTCTCGTTCCGTTACCCACAGCGCGATCCCGTCCCAAGCGATTCCGAATGGTCGTGCGCAGAATTG
>NZ_LWFU01000003.1:0-28372 GCF_001635135.1 Oleiphilus sp. HI0080 | reverse complement strand
GCTGTAAACGTTGCTTTTATCGCAGCTTGAGAAGGAAAGTATTCCCCAATATTTGCTTCTTTTCCTCGCTTGAACTCTTCTTTTGACACGTTAACAACAAACGGGCGCCAGTCTTTATTAGGTATCCTCCCGTCAGGCGACTTTTTAAACCTGGCGACATTCTTTATACCTATCCAAGCTTCAGGTGGGTTGATACAGAAATTAATGAATTCTTCTATGTGCTCACGCTGTAGCTCAAGAATTGAAGTCTTTTCGATTTGCCAGGACCATTGTAAAAGTCGTTCGAGCTCTCTTCGATAGCTATTGAATGTGGCTGTACTGCCGTTATAGCTATAAAGAAACTTCAATGACAACTCTAGATCTTGCTGAGCGTCAGAAAAGCTTATCCAGTTTGGGCTCTGCGGCGCGACTTTAAATGGATTGCCAATAAACTCTAGGTTATCAATGATTGGTGATGGCGGGTTTCGCTTAGGGTCCTTCATTTCTTAATCGTTATCAAAGAGCTTTAGATTAAGCATAGCCTTGATTTTCTGATATTCAATATATCCGATATTCACAAATATCGGATATATCATCAGGCATTCGAGTCAATCTACATGGCTTTCTTTAGCCTATTCCAAGACCTTAAGTTAGTCGGATGCCCCAAACATGGTTTCCACAGCGGCACTTGCGACTCCGGATATTTCTACTTGATAGCTTGTTTTTCCAAAGCTCATAACAGCGCCAATGAACGTGCTGCCGATAGCTTCGAGCATTTGGTCAGGCTCGAGCTCCATTTGCTCGCATATTTCTGCTACTCGATCAGAAAACTCCTGTAATACCTCTTGTGATAATTCAGCCATAAAAATACTCGCCAGGTTTAACTCTGTTCCCAAGGGTTGAATATTTTGAGGTTGTCCAGATTAAAATCTGATACGTTGCGCGTTACGATTGTCATATCTTGAACAGCGGCTGTTGCAGCAATAAACGTATCTCTATATGGCTTTGGGTCTGGTACATGATACTTGGCGCTAACCAAAACGACTTCCTGATCGACTGGTAATATACGTCCCTCAAAAGTTGGCAAAACGTGGTCGCTCATCCATTTCCGGAGAATCTTACCTTTCGCAGCATCAGATCTTTCAGCCCGTAGAATCCCGAGCTCTATTTCATGAATGACGATTGATGAAACATAAAGCAATTCAGCTTCAACTTGGGCTGACCATTCCTCTACATTGCTATCAGCTTTACCGCTTTTTACTTTTCTGAGTTCAGAGACAACATTAGTGTCTAATAAATACATACTAAAACTCTGCTGCTGCAGCTTTGTCGGTGACTTGGCCCGGAGTAAATTCGATATCCTCTACCCCATCCATAGAAAGCAGCTCACCAATCGTCGCCTTCTTCTCCGTCATAGCTTTGTACTCTTCATAAGATAAGAGTACGTGAGACGGTTTCCCTCGATCGGTAATATACACAGGTCCAGACAGCGCCTCTTTCTTGGCTCGGCCTGTATCTTGATTAAACTCTCGACTGGTTAATGTAGACATAGCTCACCTCCAAAACAATCTTATGTATAAATGTTACTACATGCGTTTAGTGATCGTCTACAATTGTTTCTATGTTGCTACATTTGGGTTGGATTTAGCGATATGATATAGCACCTGCTTCCATTGGCTTTGTTCGGGAAGCGGACCTTTGATGGAGGCTTGAATATGCGCTTTCGGACTCACTGATTCGAAATATCTTCGACAGGAAAGTCTGGCCAACACTAACCAAAAGAGTTTCATTGCTAAAGATGAGGTTGCGGACCAGATGATCAACCTAAATTCACATTTACTCAGCAAAAAAAATTCGCAAATATTGCCCTCATATTTTTGAATAAGTTGATACTACTTATGCGTGAATACAAAAGTGGCACAACAAATACGGTTAGGATGGCAGAGCTGATTGAACCAAAGATCAGAGAAATAGCTAAGCCACCCATGACCGGGTCTGGTACGATGATTAGCGTGCCAAAAACAATTGCCAGTGTGGTTAAGGTAATAGGAATAATGCGCAAGGCACCCGCTTCCGAAATCGCTTCCTCTGGCGTCATCCCATCGGCAATACGCTCGCGAATGAAATCGACAATCAACAGCGAGTTACGAACAGCAACTCCCGCAAGCGCAATCACACCGATCATAGAGGGTGCCGAGAAATCTTGATTAAGCAACCAATGACCTGGGAAGACTCCGATTAACCCCAGGGGAATTGAGACCATAACCAATAGCGGTAAGCCAAAGGACTGATAGTAGGTCACTAACAGAAAATAAATTGCCAGTATCGATAGACCTAAGGCTATAACCATATCTCGGAATGCATCCAGGGTGAGCCTTAGTTCACCATCCCAGTGGACGATAGAACCCTCTAAGGTGGTTGGTGGATCTGGCACAAAGCCCAGATTTCTAGTCGTAATCACTGACTCATTACCAAAAGCCATAGCTTCAATTCGTTGATCTATGTCCAGTACAGCATACAAAGGTGCACTAGCAGACAACTCTCCACCCACGTACGAAACTCGCTCATTATCCTTATGAAAAATAGGCGTGGCTTTTTCAGTTCGAACGATATCAATCACGGTAGACAGAGGCACTGACGCCCCTTCATTATTTTTAACAAAGGTCTGAGCCAGTATTTCTGGTGTGATACGCTGATCATGAGGAACAACGAGGCGTATAGGAATCGGATTTCGTGCTTCATGTTCGTACAAGTGATTTACGATATCGCCTTGTATGAAAAAACTCAGCGCTGATGCCACTTGCTGCACGTCCAACCCGGCCAGCAGCACTCTACGCTGGTCAATTTTAAAATTAAACTCGTTGATAGGTATTGTGTTGCTGGTCCAAACTTCCGCCATATCCCAGGTATCCTTGAACACTGCTTCCAGATCTTGCACTACTGCTTCCCTCATCTGATTATCTTGCTCATAAACTTCAGCAAGAACAGTCGCTCTGACTGGCGGACCCGGGGGATCCTCCACGAACTGAATCGTAGCCTCCGGATTTTGACCAATGGTGCCTGCGAGCTCCTTTCTAAGCTGCTTAACAATCTCTATTGAGCTGATATCACGAGTCCACTTATGACTCAAATTGATGCGCACCTCGGCAAACTGGGAGCCAATATTACTGGCGTTGCCTTTCAATTGACCGTTGAAATCAATCACGGAAGGTTCACCGACGAAGGTCTGTGTATTCATCACTTCTTCATGTGCCAATACTATTCTGGAAATATCTCGAACCAAACGATCAGTTTCTTCAAGTGGAGCGTCTTCTGGCAACTTGAACGTAATAAGGAAGGTGTTCTTATCATCCTTAGGAAGGAATGCCAGATTGACACCAAGAGACGATAGCTCGCCACCAACACCCTGGGGCCTAACAAATTGCCAGGCTGGCTGAAGAAGCGAAGCGAATAGGCATATGAGCACTCCAATAAAAAACAATCTACGCCACATACTATGCTGATAAAGCCGTTTGAAGAGCTTGCGATAAAGTGTTTGCAACCAGATTTCTTTATGCTCTTCGTGAGTGACAGGTAGAAAACGACGTGCGGCCCAAGGTGTGACAATGTATGCAACCAGCAAGGACGCAATCATTGCCACAGGTACATTGAAAGCAATGGGATAAAAATACTCACCCAGCATCCCTGTGACCAAGAGTAAAGAGAGGAACACGGCAACCACGGTGATGGTTGCTAAAGTTGTCGGATTACCTATTTCAGTAGCTGCGTTCACAATCGCTCTTGAATACGTCTCTTTGGAACTATCCACCGGCAACAGTTGGTTATGGCGATGAATATTCTCAATTACGACAATGGCATCATCGACCAATAAACCAAGAGCGAGTATTAAGGCGTATAAGGTGATGCGATTCAGCGTTGGCCCAGCCAGAAAATCCACACCAATCACAATCGCAAAAACAATCGGTATCGCAATAAATACGATGGCTGCCGCGCGCCATCCCAAAAAGACCCATAACACAAGACTGACAACCGCAATCGCGATAAATAAATGCTCTATGAGTGTGTTAACAGAATCATTCGCGTTCTGGCCGTCATTTCTTGTTGTAACAACTTCTACTGATTTGGGAATCCATTGCGACTGCATTGATGCAATACGTTCCAAAATGTCTTCGGCCAGAGGGACGGAATTAACGCCGCCTTGCTTTGCTATACCAATATGGACTGCTGCCATCTCTTGCCCTTTGTACTCTTCAAAACGATGATCAGCTGGACCAAAGTTAAAACGCGAGAGGCTTAAATTTTTATGATCGGGCTCAGTCGTTATATGCGCGATGTCTTGAAGGTGCACTACTTTTTCCGTATCTCGAAATACAACCAACTTTCTAAGCTCTTCCAGATTTTCTAACTTGTAACTGACACGCATATGCTGGTTGTCTTTATCGATGACTTTGAAGCCAAGTGAATGGTCAATGTTAGCCGCCTGAATATGTGCTCGTATCTGGTTTAGTCCTAACCCTAAAGCCTGCAAGCGAGTTGGATTTATTTCTACTCGAACATCATTCTCTTGACCGCCATGAATCTGACTGAGCCCTACTCCATCGATACTATGTAAATGCTCTGTCATTCGTTCAGCCATATTTGTAAGCTGATATCGATCATATTGATTAGAAGCCAAAGTGACGACCATAAAGGGCACATCGTCTACATCTACGAGACTGATGTGTGGCTCGCCAGCTAAAGGCGGCAACTGAATTTTATAACGCTCCATTTGATCATAGAGCCGAACGAAGGACTCGGTTTTATCTTCACCTACTTTGAATTCAACCTGAATTTTGGCGAAGCCTTCACCCGCGACACCATAGGTATGCTTCACGCCTTGCATAGTGTTCAGGTGATTTTCTAGCGGCGTTAACAGTAAGTGCTCAACCTCCAAAGGAGACATTCCGTCCATTGGTATCGTGATCTCAGCTGCAGGCACGACAATTTGAGGATTCTCTTCGCGTGGTGTTTCAAACAAGCCTATTAAACCAAACAATAAAACCGCAGGAACCAATGCGAGTACTAGTTTCGATTCGACAAATATTTTCGCTAAATGATGCGCGATGTTGAAGGCGTTGTGGCTATTTGTGGAACTACTCTGAGAGATCTTATCGTTCATATCTCAGCCTTCGAATACTTGGTATCTGAAGAGTTTGCAACGACAACAGCTCCACCATCTTTCAAGGTTGAAGGCGGATAAGTGATGACAATATCCGAAGGATCTAAACCAGACAAGACAACCCTATATTTCTGCCACTGACGTTCAAAATTCACTGGTGTAAAAATGGCTTTGTTTTGTACCAGTCGAAAGACACCAAAAACCCCAGCACGCTTGACCAAAGCAGAGGATTCGACAAGCAATTGGCTCTCAGTAGCTATCACAAAATCTATCTGGCCGGACAGACCTGCCTCGATACGTTCTGAATCCGCCAACGCTAGCTTGACTTGTATAGTCTGAGTGGTGCGATCAACACTATTGACGATATGTGAAATCTGAGCCTGAACAGGGTCTTCGCGGTTATGAACTTTGATCAAGTAGCTATCACCAATACGCAAGGAATTAGCCCATTCCGCAGGTAGTGACGTTTCGAACTCCAAACCTCGAATGGCTTCCAACTGTAGAAGCGGTTTGCCAATCACTGCTAGGTCACCCTGGTTAACCCATCGTTTTATTACTCGAGCGTTAATGGGGCTATGAATACGGTGATAGGGCTTTCTTGCAAGTTGCCGTTCAAGTTCACTTTGTGCCTGCTGCAACTGCGTCTCAGCGAGATTGTGTTGAACCTTTGCCTTTCGAAGTTGCTCAACCGTAATGACGCGCTTTTCTCGCAATTGACGGGCGTTATCCAGGTCATGTGCTAGATCTTTCAGACGGATTTTCGCAGATTCAATCGCACTTTCTGCACGTTTAATCGAAGTCAGCAACTCTGTTTCATCAAGTGCAACCAACAGATCTCCCTGCGCAACCAGGTCTCCTTCCTTGACCGTTAGCTCATCAATGGTAGCGGACTGTGAAGTGGATATTTCAATACTCCGAGACACACTCGTGTATCCCGTAGATGAATAGAAACGAGGAACCAACTGTTGAAGCACCGAATGCACTGCAAGCTCAATTGGATTATTAAAGCTTACGCTAGGTTTATTGGACGAATTCGACTCAGTACAAGCTACCAAGAAAGATACGAATATTAGCATACTACAGGTTTTAAAAATCAATCGCATTAGCCTCGGAAAACTCCATTGATCAACAAACTGCAAACGTGGTCTGCAATGACGGTGGGATCATTGTGCTCTGGTTTTCCACCAGGTAGGAAGGCTCTAATAGGAGCCGCCTCCAAATGGTAGAAAACAAGTGAAATCATCGATATAGCTGCCATGTGAGGATCACTTTTCGGCGAGATTCGTTCTGCTAGTTTCAGTACGTTTTCAAATTGGTTAACGAAGACATCAGCAGCCAAGGTAGATAGTCGTTCCGCATCACCGTCGATAAGTTCCCGTTGAAGCAGAAGCCTGAAATTCTCATCATTAGCCATGATTTCGGTAAAACTGGCAATGAAACATCTCAATTGCTGTTCCTTCGCTCCTGTCGGTTGAAGTGCATCTTCCAAGGCCAAAGCTTTATCTTTAAAGGAAGCTTCAATGGTCGCCAAGTACAGAGCTTTCTTGTCCGGAAAATGATGGTAGATCGTTGCGATGCTGACACCGACGGCTGTTGCTACATGTCGGATGGATGCCCCACTAAAGCCCTGTTTCGCAAAAAGTGGGATTGATTCATTAAAGATAGCGTTCAGTGCTTCTTCGTTATTTGCAAATTTTGACCTTGCCATCGATATCTCACGTTGTTTTCTACTGGGTCTACACCAATAATTATTCGAACCTATCTATAGAACGAACGATTTATATATAGGTTGCACATATATTTTGGAAAAGGGAATTCATCCAGAACCCAGCCAAACCAACTATCAGTCATAAGTATCATTACCGAAAACCAGAAAGCTGCACCCTCTTGAGCCTGCAACATAAGAAGTCTGAGCTAGATATTTAAGATAAATGTTTAATCATCATATTTAGCAACCTCTTCCCTGTTCCTGTATACGGCGGGTACATAAGTGCTGTAGCCGTTAACTTATCCTCTAGCACCGAACGCTCATGAGAAAATGCCTTAAAACCAAATTCGCCATGTGAACTACCAAGTCCACTATTGTTAACTCCGCCGAAGGGTAAGTTACTTTGTAGTAGGTGAACCATATTAGTATTCACGCAAGCCCCCCCCGATGATGTTCGGCATAATATATTTTCGCTAACATCATTAGTTTCAGAATAAATATACAACGCCAGTGGTTTATGGTTTCTATTGATATGGTTAACAACCTCGTCTAAATCTCGATATGTAATAATCGGTAAGACTGGGCCGAAAATCTCTTCTTGCATCAAAGTGCAATTAATAAAGCCTTCATCCGCGAGCTTGCCACTTATCAGGGTTGGCGCTATAAAACAGTCACATATATTAACGTCACCACCGCAAATAATTTTTCCGCCGTGTTGAACAGCATCCTCTATTAGACCTTTAATACGCTGCGTATGACGTTCATTCACGATACGCCCGTAATCTTCATTATCCTTAACATTATCACCATAAAACGTAACGAGCGTCGCTTTCATATGGTCAACGAATTCTTCCGCAACGTCCTCGTGAACAAACAGATAGTCCGGTGCAACACAGGTCTGCCCATTATTAACAAATTTACCCCAAGTAATCTTGCCCGCTGACTTTTTCAGGTTGGCGCTCTTATCTACAACAACCGGACTTTTACCCCCGAGCTCTAAGGTGACAGAGCTCAAGTTTTTTGCCGCAGCCGCCATAACCGACTTCCCAACCTGCGGACTTCCGGTAAAGAAAATGTGATCAAATGGCTTCTCCAATAAAGCCAAAGATACATCAACCTCACCTTCAAACACCGTGGCATGATCTTCGTCGAAAGCTTCTTTCACGATCTTTGCGATGACTCGAGACATATTGGGTGTCAACTCACTCGACTTGATCATTGCGGTATTCCCCGCAGCGATAGAAGACACCAGTGGCCCAAGAGTTAAATTAAATGGATAGTTCCAAGGGGAAATAATTAGGCTGACGCCCTTTGGTTCATAAACAATTTTAGACTTAGTTCCCAGAGTCGCTTTTGTCGCGGGTACAGGCTTAGCCTTCATCCACTTTTTCAAATGTTTAAGCGTATGTTTAATCTCGTGTACTACAGGAAATATTTCTGCCACTAAGGTTTCTGACTCAGGCTTGTTAAAATCTTTTTTACCTGCTTCGATAATATCCGGTTGATGGCGTTCAACAACCATTAAGAATCTCTTTAATATTTCTCGTCTTTGTTCTAAGGTGCTCAGCCGTAAACTGATGGCTTTTTCTTGCTGTTGTTTAAAGATCTGATCAATCTTTGCAACACTCATTGACAGCGCATTGTTTGTATTCAATTCTTTTGCTTCGAGATTTGTGGCGATATTAGACATCCTGTTTTACTCCTCTGGTTGTTCACTCCATTGCGACAAAACCGATTACTTACATACCGGTTCTCAGTTCACGTCTTAGAATTTTACCTACCGTAGACTTCGGCAACTCGTCCATAACGACCAGTTTTTTTGGTATTTTATAACTCGTTAAGTGCTCCCTACAGTGCTCAATAATCGCTTCCTCATTGAGTTCTTGAGCAGCCGTTATGTATGCACAAACCTTTTCGCCAGCGCGCTCATCAGGTTCCGATACGACTGCCGCTTCGACAATACCAGGGTGTTGGGTCAGAACATCTTCGACCTCGTTAGGATAGACATTAAAACCAGATACGATGATAAGATCTTTTAAACGGTCAACTATCTTAATCGTGCCGCTAGGCATTCGCTTTCCGATGTCACCCGTTCTAAAAAATCCATCTTCTGTCATCACCTTTTGCGTTTCTTCCGGACGATTCCAATAGCCTTTCATAACTTGTGGCGCTTTCGCCACAACCTCACCTTCTTGTCCATCAGGCAGAGATTCACCAGCCTCACTACGTATATCTATAATCGTATCTTTAAGAGGTAGACCTACAGTTCCAATTTCTTCCTGCCCGGGAACATTAAGACATAAAGCTGCACTGGTTTCAGATAAACCATACCCTTCAGAAACGGTGCAACCCGTTAACTTATACCATTGCTCAGCAGCACTCGTAGTCAGTGTTGCCCCGCCTGATATGGTTAATTTCAAGTTTGAAAAGTCGAGCGATCTAAAACCTGAGTGATTACTTAACCCTACCAACAAGGTATTAATGCCCGAAAAGGTCGTAAATTTATAAGGCTTAATCGCTTTAACAAAGGCATCGAGATCCCTAGGATCGGGAATCAACACACTTAAATTTCCCTGCAAAGCAAACACAATAAGATTTACGCTAAAAGCATAAACATGGTATAGAGGCAAAGGTGCTATAAATATTTCATGACCTGGTTTACATGTATTAGAAAAGCGATCGATCACTTGTTCTGCATGAGTTACCAAGTTCAAATTTGTTAGCTCTGCGCCTTTCGATACCCCTGTTGTTCCACCGGTGTATTGTAAAACAATCGTTTCAGAAATCGGGCTTCGCTTCGATAGCGATTTATCAGCGTATATACCAACTAAATCAGTAAAAGACTGATTGCCTTCTATTGATAGTTCCGTATGGCCTGTTAGTAAATCTGTTGCACCTACTTCAATAACCCGTTCAATAGATGTTTGATCTTTAACCTTATTAAACACAGGCAAAACAGGTTGAAATATGAATATTGCTTTTGTACCAGAATCGGTCAACTGATGTTTAATTTCTCGATCGGTATACATTGGATTGGTATTAACAACCACCATCCCTGCACGAAGAATTGCATAAACCACGATAGGATATTGCGCGATATTCGGAAGTTGAATGGCAACGCGATCGCCAGTCTCCAGGCCAGATTCATTCTGAAGCCAATATGCCAAAGAACGCGACTTTTCTTCTATGTCAGAAAACGAAAGGGTTTGGCCTAAAGCACTGAATGCTGGTCTATCAGAGTATCGGCTAAAAGCGATTTCTAAAAGATCTGCCAGCGTTTTGTTTTCTACTGTATATGTCATTATTGTTCTCTGTTCTTTAATCAATAGAATTGGTTCCAATTAGCACTCATGCAATAAAAAACGAGGCGAATCAAGCGCAAACGTTTCAATCTGCATTTCCTCTATGCCCGTAAATTATGCGGTATTTAAAGGGAACTCCTTAAGAAGCTGTATTTTCTGAGTAACAGCCTCCCCTAGTAATGAGAACCCGTTTAACCTAGAAGCACTTATATATCTAGCGATTAGGTTTATTTGTTCCCCGTCAATATTCCAATCACCTCCAGGCTCAGAGGCGGGGCATATAAGCAAAGGGATATAAGAAAGTTTGACCTGTACGGCCTGGCGTATAAATTCAACAGCAGTTTCTTCACCAATTAAAGTCTTTGCTAAGCATTTCGCTGATTGCGTCGCTGGACCAATGAATGGTCTGACAATGTTAAAGGTCTCCGCACAGTCACCTAATGCATAGATATTTGCATAATTCGTTCGAAGATATTCATCCGTAACAATTCCCCTACTTACCTCCAAACCTGCCGCTCGAGCAAGTTCAACATTAGGTGACAGCCCAACAGAAGAAATAATCATACCGGCTGTAATTGATGTTCCATTATTTAGATTTAGAGTAAGTACCTCTCCTTCATCTTCTACCGAGGAAACCTTGCACCCCATATGCCATTTAGCTTTATCACTTGGAAATGCTGCCATCACCTTGTTCCCAAGCTCTTTTGGCAACGCCTGGTTTAAAGGCCAATCACCAGCATCAATAACATCTACTTCATAACCGTTTGAGCAAAGGTCACTTGCAAACTCTACTCCTACGAAGCCTGCACCAATAATGGCTATGCGTTTCTCCTTAGGATCTAATTGTTCCAATTGTTCTCTAAATTTCTCGTAGTCAGATAACGAGTTAACAGAGATGCATCTTTCAGAATTTGTTAGTTTAAGATCAACGGGAGAAGCACCTGTTGCCAGGACCAATTGATCATAGTCGAGCTCTCTTTCGACGCCATCTGAATCCAAATAGAATAGGCACTTAGCTTCTTTCTCGATTCCCGTTACCTTTACTTCGCTCAGAATATTAATATTCTGTTCCTGCTCTAAAACAGACTTTCTCTTCATGACCAAGTCTGCGGGGCTTTTCTTCATAGAAATAGCTTTAGACAAATTGGGCTTGTAATACATATCGCCCGAATCTCGTGAAAGCAGAGTAATCGCAATATCTTTATTTAGTAAACGGAGCTCTCTTGAAAGGGTCAATCCAGCATGGCCAGAACCAACAATAACAATGTGTTTCACTTTCCAGTTCCTATTTAAGCAAGTAAAAATCAGATTTCGATGCCGAACACTCAGGACAAGTCCAATCATCTGGGATGTCTTCAAACCGCGTACCCGGCTCAATTCCTTCCTCTGGCATACCCAACTCTTCGTCGTAAATCATGTCACACGTAATACAACAATATTTCCTAAAATTTTCAGTGCTCATGACAGCCCCTCACTTAAGTTTAACTTCTTCAAAATCCGGCTTTTCTCGGACAAAACAGTCCGGGCAAGGAAAATCTTCCGGAATATCCTTCCACTTGGTTCCTGATGGATAACCTTCGTGTTCTGCACCTTTGTCTTCGTCGTAAATATAGCCACAATCTGGGCATTGATACTGAGCCATGTTTGCTCCTTTGTTTTCTTAAGTAATACTTTGTTTAAATGATGATTGAGTATGCGAGCACCAACACGGAAAATATCGCAATCAATCCATGAATAAACTGAAAAGTCAGTGGTATTTTCTTTCTCTTTAAAAGCACCCTAAATAAATAATAAGCTCCAACGACCACACTTGAGAGTAAAGCGGCAGCAATCCAGTTCCACTCGTTGAAGTGTCCCATTGAGCTAGATTCATAGAGGGCATACATCAAAAGAAATGCAGCTCCCACCGCTCCGGCACCGTGCGCGTTGATCATCCATCTTCTGACTGAATCCTTACGTGCACGTTTTTTCAGCATATATGCACCAAAACTAGCGACACCGATGAAAGCAAATAACGATACAGTGAACATAAGATAACCTTGTCTAATATCGAGCTAAAGGGCAGGAGAAAGACTGCTTAAGCAGCCTTCTTTTCAGGATTATGGTAGCGAGAGTAGAGCTCGTCCTTCTTGTCGGCATCAATATTAACTTTGTCCATATCTCCACCAGCCCAAGCAACTACTTTAGGGTCCATTATCGAAAACCAAACAGAAGGAATCATTGCGTATACAAACATCAATGGATAACCTGCAGGCAGATTAGGAACACCGTTATAATCACGCAAAACCTGATACGCACGAGTTGGGTGTGCATGGTGATCAGAGTGACGCTGCAAGTGCAACAAAATCAAATTTGAAACTTTTTGGTTAGCATTCCATGAGTGATGTGGCTGGCAACGCTCATAGCGACCTGTTTTTTCATTTTTCTGACGAAGCAGACCATAGTGCTCAATATAGTTTGCGCACGTAAGCTGCCAGTAACCGAAGCCCGCAACAATCAACAAGAAAGGAATCATAATGGGGCCGAAGTAAGCAAGTAGCAAAGAGTATAAGGCAATTGTCGCGATAGCTGGCTGAATAATTTCATTGCTGAAAGACCACTCAGATTTACCCATTCTCTTTAATCGAGCGGATTCCAGTTCCCAAGCTCGACGAAACGCCCCAGGAATTTCGCGCTTCACAAACTTGTAAAGTGACTCACCCATTCTTGAAGAAGCTGGATCTTCAGGTGTCGCTACATCTTTGTGATGACCTTTATTGTGCTCAATAAAGAAGTGCCCATAGCCAGAAAGAGCTAGCGCCATTTTGGCGAAGAATACTTGAACTCGATCATTGATCTTGTGCCCCATCTCATGGCCCAAGTTAACGCCAATACCTGCTACCAGTCCCGCGGACAACGCGCCGCCCAGAAAGCTAAACCAAGACCATTCATATTGAGAAACAGTGTATGCACAGGCAATCACTCCCGCCCAAAGTAATGGCACGGTCAGATACATAACTTTCTTGTAGTATTCTTCAGACTTAAGCTCTTCAACCATTTTGTCTGTTGGGTTCGCTTCATCGTCGCCAAAGTATTTGTCTAGCAAAGCTATTCCGAAGTACCAAAATACTATTGTCGCCCAAAGCCATAATCCATTGCCCGTAGTTACCGCTAAATAACATGAACTTATTGGGGCTAAAGGTAGAACAAGCGAAATAAGATACGCGTATTTTTTTAACGAAATCCAAGTGGTTATCTGCCCCTCTTCCTGAGAGCGTGGGATAGAAAGCATTGCTGCGGTTTCTTTTGACATATTTATTCCTCCGTATTTGTTAGAGGTATAATATTACTTGGAGGAGCTGGCGAGAGTTATGGCTGGAGGTGTCAAGTCATGGTCAATTTGTGTCTTTGATGAAAATTTTGAATAGAAATTAAACCAAAAAAAGGCGCTACATGAGCGCCTAAAAACCTGAATACACAAGTGCTTCAGCAGATGATTCTTCTATCACCTGTAAACTTACATCAAGAAAACCTTACTCCCCAGCATTTAGAATCAGGCTTGCAGCCTTTTCTGCTATAGCAATAGTCGGTGCGTTCGTGTTACCACTAATTAAGGTAGGCATAATAGATGCATCAATAACCCGGAGCCTTTCAACCCCACGAACCCTAAGTTCACTATCAACAACTGCCATATCATCATTCCCCATTTTGCAGGTCCCTACGGGATGATAAACCAAACCTAAACGATCCTTACATTTCTGTAGAATTGCCTCATCATCTATAACATCCGATCCAGGATGAAACTCATCGCCACGATGCTCAGAAAAGGCATCTTCCGCCAAGATTTTCCGCGCAGAACGAATACCATCAACCAATGTTTTTCTATCATCGGGATGACTGAGAAAATTAAAATTGATCTTCACTTTGTCTTCCGGGTTAGCTGATCTCAAACTAACAGCACCTCTACTTTTTGGCCTTAAAACACAGACATGCAAGGAATAACCATGTTGCGATAGCAAGCGCGCGTCACGACCACAATCATCAAACAACAAGGGAACAAAGTGCATTTGAATATCTGGCACCTGCACACCATCATTGGATTTAAGAAACGCCCCCGCTTGAGTAATAGAGTTTGCCAAATTACCCTTTTTAAACATCAAGTAACGCAAGGTATCGGGCAACATCCGTCCCAGTCCTCGAGGTGATAAAGAAAAGCCATCCTTTTTCTTACTCTTAACGAGAACACACGCATCGACGTGCTCTTGTAGATTTTTACCAACACCTGGCAAGTCATGAATTGTGCTAATACCGTGTTGTTTTAACTCTTCACTTTCACCTATTCCAGAAAGCATCAATAAATGAGGCGAATTGAAGCTGCCCCCACTCAACAATACTTCTTTGCGAGCCTTAACCACAAAATCTTGGCCTGCCTTGGTATAGGCTACACCCTCTGCCTTTTTCTCATCGAAAATCAGTCGTTGAACCAAGGCTTCACATTGAATGTTGAGATTGGGGCGATCTAATGCAGGCTTAAGATAAGACCTTGAAACACCACACCTTTGTCCATCTTTAATCGTAAACTGATAGTAACCTGCCCCTTCGAAATTAGGACCGTTAAAATCATTAGTGAGAGGATAACCCGCCTGTTCTGCGCCCTTGATAAAACAGTCATTCAATGGATAACTATTAACGGTATCAGAAACATATAATGGCCCCTGATCACCATGATACTCATCACCACCACGCTCGTTCGTTTCAGCTTTTTTAAAGAAGGGTAATAAATCACTGAACCCCCAACCTTCATTACCTAGTTCGCGCCAATGATCATAATCAGACTCATGCCCTCGAATATACACCATTGCATTGACTGCACTACTTCCGCCCAATGTTTTTCCTCTGGGACAGAATATAGGCTTACCTCCCCGAATATCATTTACTGGCTCCGTCTCATATCTCCAGTTATATTTTCGACTAAACATGAAGTAAGCAAACGCGCCGGGAATCTTAATCATAGAGCTTTTATCTTCGGGGCCAGCTTCAAGAACCAGCACCGTATTTTTCCCGTCTTCGCTTAAACGGTTTGCTAATACGCAGCCTGCTGAACCAGCCCCAACGATAATATAATCGTATATTAACTCTGGCATTTTCCCCTCCCATCAAAGACCCAATGCACTTTCTATCTAGAGAATACAAATGCTATTTGAAATTCTTGGATCCCAAAACGGCAGAGGGTTTCATTTCATAGTCTATAAGTGCCAAAAAAATCACATATGGCTTTGCTGCTCTCTAAATTGAGACGGTGAGCAACCAAACCACCTCTTAAAACTTCTTCCGAAGTTAGAAAGGTCTTCGTAACCAAGTTGGAGGGAGATGGATTCAATCTTTTGACTGGTATTTATTAGTAGATACTGGGCATGTCTTTTCTTAGCAGCTTCCATTAACTGCTTGAATGTAGTGTCCTCTTGCTTTAACTTCCTAATAAACGTGCTTTTAGACATATAAAGTGTCTTTGCTGCTTGCTCCAGTGACAGACCAAACTGAATACTAGACGATATCAATTCGTTAACTTTTTCGCTTAGGGATTGCTCATCAATTAAACGCGCCATTTCTAGTCTGCACTGTTGGGCGGCCATTTCAGAGGTGGCAGGGTCTGCAGAAACGCAGCGAATACTTTTCCAATGAAGGGGAATCTCGAATCTTAGTATTTCGTGACCATAACTAACTGTATTAGAAAGACATTCACTATAAAGAACAGACCAGGAAGGTTGTTCGAAAGGCATTTCGACCGTGATATCTTTTGCTTTTTTTCCGATCGCAAATTTAATTATGTTATACCCTAAGGTAGCTATTGTCTCGTATAATACAGTCCTTATTTCTCCCCATTCAACTGTAGGTTCTATACACAGGAAAATGCTTTCATCATCTTCTTCAAGTCTAAAGCGGAGTATCTGGGCTCGCACCTTATAATATTCACATAAAAACACTAAACTCTCTTCTAAATCCTTCATGTGAGACAGGCCGTAGCCAACGTGTCCGTGACTAGCAAGATTAATATTTTTCCCTACCTCTAGCCCCAAACTTTTTGGGCAACCGGAACTCCACAAAAATACAACCAGCTGTTTCAATGTAGACAAAGTAATGAAAGGGTTATTCCCATCATGATCTAATGTTCTCCAAAACGGTGCTAAATCGACTTTTTGCTCTTCCGCATAACGAACAAAATGATTGAAATAAGTTACAGACAGGAGGTTAGATTGCATAACACTTTTGACAGTAATTTTTATTAAATTCTATAATTCTAGTCATATTTCAGTCAAAAGCTACGAACAAACACAACCTAGCTTAAAGCAATGCTTAAAATCGACTAATCCAAGCCAATCTTTGGCGAATCATTATTAGTAAATAACAGCTTAAGTCAAAAATCAGGCCAAACCCTCAATCAACTTTTTGTGGTCGTTTACGATGTATTTCAACCAAATCTAAATGACCGCTTACTCATGAAAGCCGATAAACGTGAATTGTGTGAATCGTTGACATATCACACTCGCTTTCATACTCTAAACACGGCTTCTGGGGGCGGCGCTATACAGAGACAAGGCCTTACTAACTTTCGTCTCGCATTAAAACCGCCTTGTGCGGTTTTGCTGTTTATGGGGCTGGCTCACCCGATACTAAGCTTTTCTTGCTGAGTACCGATAAATAATTACGCACCATAACAATAAGAGCGTAGTGATATGCCAGTTATCAATATTTTGAACGACGCAGAAAGACTGTTGTTCGACACTCCTCCTAGATTTTCCAAGGAAGATCGTCAACGTTACTTCTCGATTCCATCTGAACTGAAATCAAGCATCACTCGAATTCATCCGATCGAAAGCAGAATTGGCTTTATTTTGCAGCTTGGTTACTTCAGATCTCGAGCTCGCTTTTTCAATTCTGCCCAATTTGGAAAGCGCGATATCAACCATGTGGCTAAAACTTTAAGCGTTGAACCCCCTACTTCATTGACTAGCTACGCTGGATCTTTAGTTACCAGGCATAGAATCAAGATTCTGGATTTCCTGAACTGGGAATCTTATGACAGTAGTATGACTGAAACTCTAGTAGGTTTAGCGCTGAATTTTGCTGCTCAAAAAGAACAACCAAAATTCATTTTCGACGCGCTTACAGATGCTTGCTGGAAACACCAAGTAGCCATTCCGAGCTTTAGTGAATTAAACACAATAATCACGGATGCTTTCAACGAGTCAGAGAAGAATCAAATTTCTAATCTTCGCAGGGCGATTAAACCGGCTCATTCAGAATTACTGGACTCCCTATTAACTCCCATAACTGCCGGAAGCAGAACAACTACCCCGCTAGCATCATATAAGAACATTGATCAGTCCATGCGGCCAAAAGATATTAAGCAAAACGTGAATAACATGATCGTTTTCAAAGATATGTTTGATCAGCTTGCAGATGTTTATGACGAATTAAATATAAATGACAAGGCGACTAGGTATTATGCTGAATGGGTACGCAAAGCCGATATTCAACAACTGACGCAATTTACAGATAAAGAAAATATTTATCTTCACCTGCTGGGGTTTGTTAAGCATCACTACTTCGCTCGGCAAGATAGTCTAGTAGACGCTTTGATGAAGTCGGTGACATCAACGTTGCACAAAGCTTCAAGCAAACAAGCTGAGCACGAACGATCTGTCAAAGAAGAACGAGACAAGGCAATTCACGAGTTAAGCAAATCTCATAAATCTATTTCAAAGCTAGCAAAAGAAATTATCTCAATTGTTGAAAGCGTATCTGCAACGCCCAACGAAAAATATCACAAGATAGAAGAGCTGGTTTTTGATTACCAAAAGAACGACGAAATTGATTATAGTTTGTTAGAAGATCTGGATAATCAGCTGAGAAAAGAAAGTAAAAATCATACGTACTATCAACTGCTCGAATCGCTTTCTTTAAGACTTCAACTTAAAGCGACCCCTATCGTACGTGCTCTCAATTTTGATAGTACCTCCAAGGCAAAGGATTTATTAGAAGCAGTAGATCACTTTCAAGAGTCAGAGGGCAATGTCGGCAAATCTCCACCTATTAAGTTTCTGTCAAAGCAAGATCGAGCTAATGTTGAGCGTAATGACTTTTCAATCCCTCTGTATAAGTGCCTGCTGTTTATCTATATCTCTAAAGCAATCAAATCCGGGGACTTAAATTTAGCCTACTCATATCGCTTCCGCAGCATTCAGGACTACATGATTGATAAAGAATATTGGGAGGCTCGAAAATACCAGATCTTGCGCGAGTGCAATCTACTTGAGTACATAGACGGAGAAGCATATTTAGCGGGCTTAAAATTGGGCCTTCACGAGAAATACAAGGTTGTTAATAAGCACTTAGCCGACGGGATAAATACCTCCCTCACTTTTAAAGATGGCCGAGTATCTAGAGTGAGCACGCCAAAAACTGACTTTCAAGAGGAATCATTTATTGCGGATGCCCTATCCCAGGATGGATATATTCCAATTCTCCAACTACTTAAAGAAGTAAACCAGGTATGCCAGTTCACTGCTGACTTTAAGCACCTGAGCCCTAAAAATGTAAAGATGAAACCAAAGGAAGAAACTCTAATGGCTGGTATTCTTGCAAAGGGCTGTAATATTGGCTTAGGCAAACTCGCGAGTATTTCCGCTGGTATACAGGAGCACACGCTGCACAACACAGTTAACTGGTTTTTCAGTTTAGAAAATATTAGAAAAGCTAATAACCGCATCGTAGATGCAATCCACAATTTAAAATTATCCAGTGCTTATCTAAAGGATCCGGAAGTTCTCCACTCATCGAGTGATGGTAGAAAGGTAAACGTCGATGTAGATTGCTTGCACGCGAATCATTCCTACAAATATTTCGGCAAAGACAAGGGCGTCACAATTTATACATTCATTGATGAAAAGCAGTCGTTATTCCACAACTCTGTCTTCAGCGCTTCCGATCGTGAGGCACCATACGTCATTGATGGTTTACTCCAAAATGAAGTGACGGATCTTAGGCAAGTACATTCAACCGATACACATGGTTATACAGAGCAGATATTCGCTGTGTCGCACTTTCTAGGGATAGCGTTTGCACCAAGACTTGCCAACATCGGGAACCAGCAAATATATAGCTTTTCTGCGCGAAAAACTTTTTACGACAAAGGATATCGTCTACTTCCAAGTCGTCCTGTCAGCAAAAATCAAATACTTGATCACTGGGATGATATCTTAAGATTTATTGCAACGATTAAGATGAAGCAAGCTACTGCCTCACAGCTGTTTAAACGATTAAGCTCATACTCTAAGGAGCACCCCTTGTATCGAGCACTTAAAGAGTTTGGAAGGGTTATTAAATCACAGTTCATTCTGACTTATTTCGATGACGAAGATCTAAGACAACAAATACAAAAGCAACTCAATAGAGTCGAGCTTTCGAATAGATTCTCTCGAGCGGTATTCTTTGACAACGACCAAGCCTTTCAAGAAGGTGTTCTAGCAGACCAGGAAGTTGCTACGGCGTGCAAGCTGCTTCTCCAGAACTCAATCATACTCTGGAACTATTTATATTTATCCGACCTTGTAGCTGACACGTCAGACCCTGACGATAGAAGAGATCTCATTGAATCAATAAGTCAGGGCTCAGTGATAACATGGAAGCACGTTAATTTACGTGGCGAATACGATTTCAGAAGGAAGGCATCTAATGATGCTCGTTTTGATATGGATAAAATTAGATCTATCAAGCTATAAAAACCTAGAGATATTTTCTTTATATAACAGCACGTTATGGACAAAAATGTAAAATCTGCTCCCTATATTGTTGGGGAGCCAAGGTAGGTTGTTATCTCTGCATCAAGATTTTATACAGCTCTGGTGCCAGAGCCTTTTGCATCGCTTTCCGATCTTTCAGGGTCGCCTTGGTAAACGTCTTCAACATAACTCGGTGACTTGTAGAAAATCTTAAGATCCCGATATTTTGCGACGTCTTTGAACATCTGAAAAAATTCATCAAGGTTCAGCCGAAGCGGATTTAACGTTTTTGGTTGGCGACTAGTTAGTCCGTATTCAATCTTGCCGACATCACGCTCGTCGACAAAGGTTCCAAATAATCGGTCCCATATGATAAATACACCGCCAAAATTGGTATCAATTTGGTCTGGCTTGCAACCGTGATGCACGCGATGATGTGAAGGTGTATTAAAGACTTTTTCCAATATACCCAAGCGGCCAATTGTTTCTGTGTGCAAGAAAAACTGATAAGCAAGGCTTGCCTCGATCGCAATTAATGCCCAATTCTTATCAAATCCTATCAGCGCTAACGGAATCCACCAGAGCACCCAGCCGAAATTTAAATCCATTAGAAAGTTCTGACGCAACGCAGTCGAGAAATTCATAATCTTAGAAGAATGATGCGTAACATGAATGGCCCACAACCAGCGAACTTTGTGCATCAAATAGTGATAAACGTAAAAGAAAAAGTCTGTAGCGATAATCAGAAACACGATGCTTACTACGCCAACTTCAGCTTCGTATTGAAATCCATACTGTCTGACATACTCATAGAAGTACTGAATAAATAACGCTATAGCGATTCCGTCAACAATCTTATACATACCACCGGTACTAATATTTGCGACGGTTTCTTTTAGATTATAGGCTTCTGGCCGCCCTTTTTTTCGCCAATATACAGCCTCGGCAATAATAATCGATACGAATAAAACTCCAAAAATGACGATAAAACCTATTGCATGCATTACATCTTCCAAAGGGTTTTCCTCCTACGTTGCTCCGCCCAATGTAAGCGAGATCCAATAGAGCTTGAGCCGAGATTAGCGTGTTTAATTGCTATCTACTTTACGTTTCTGCTCAAAGGTGTAATTGCCATTCTGCCGTTATTTTTTGACAATCTCCGCCAAAAGTAACAGGGTTATAGGATCAATAGTATGTGTAGAGCGCTTAAAAAATGTTGAATGACCTATTCATTACACGCGATGTCGTGGGCTTATTAGCCCATTATTTAGAGTGTCATCAACTCGATTATCCTCGCTATCGAGAGAAGTTAGCCCACTACGCGAGTAAACAACACATGTCCTACGAACAGTGGTGGGAATTGCTAGAAGAGTTACAGGCGCTCAGCGGCGTTCAGGCACTGGGCCTTGAGGTGGGTAAATGCGTCAAAGTTGAGCACTGTGGCGTACTGGGCTATCTATTTCGTACTAGTCGCAATGTAGGAGAAGCACTCTCCTGCTTTAAGCGTTTTCAAGGTATGTTATATGCGGGCAGCCAGGCTCAGATTGCGCAGGTAGACTCTGATACCGTAAGCCTGATTTGGGAGCCAGATTTTGGCTATTCGAGCCAACTCTCGGACGAGCTTCTGCTCGCCGCCATCGTTGGCATCATAAGAGAGATCATCCACCCCTCCCCGCTCTGTTTGTTACAAGTGGATTTCACACAAGCACTCTCAGATAGCAACTCGGAAATATACGCCTCTTTTTTTGGATGCAAGGTCAAGCAACACCAACCAAAACTCGCGCTGAGCTTTGCATTTAATGATCTAAATAAGGTGATTCCGCATGAAGACCAGACGCTTCACGCAATACTTGGCAAGCAAGCAGAGGCGATCTTAAATTCGCTACCAGAAAGTGATCTCTTCTTAGTAGAGCTTCGCGACACGCTCATTCGTTGTTTGCACGAAGGGGTCTCTGATGCGGCTAGTGTGGCTACTCAAATGCATTTATCCGAACGGACGTTACACAGAAGACTTAAATCCAAAGACCGCATATTTAGAGATGTGTTGAAAGACATCCGCAAATCAATGGCCATTACGTATTTGAACGATGACAAACTTACGTTAACAGAGGTTGCCTTGCTCTTAGGTTACAGCGAGCAAAGCGCGTTTTCTCGGGCATTTCGGCAATGGCATGGCTGCTCGCCGTTGAAATATAAGCAGGCTCAATGAGCTCGATCGTAGTTAGCTTTAGAGATGCAGATTTGTATACGCAGGCCAAAAGATTTACTAGTCCATCGTTTCGGTTAACACCAAATAGCGGACCTTTTTCGCTAGTGAATCAACTGAGAGCCGTTTCTACAAAGCAGACATCATGAACGCCTCAAACACCGGCGCAGCGTAGCTGCGTCCAGGTGTTTTGACTTGTTAGCTTATTCAACCAGAACAAAGTTAGGCAGGATAGTTTCCGGCGTTTGCGCTACGAATTCTTTACTTGGCGAATATGCTCGAAAATAAACAAACCAGCCTTCACCGAGATTGGTCTGTACCCAGTTGGCTGCGGCAACACCTTCTGGCTTCTCCGGTGCAAAGTGGAACACATAATTCCCATCTTCATTCTTCTGAGTGCCTGCGATGTTTGAACCTACATCGGCACGCTTCATTTTGTTATTGATAATGGCGCGGTTTTCAATGTTATAAACCGTTACAGTCCAGAATGTTTCGGCATAGTTTACGTCTCCTCTAACAGTGAGGGTGTAGTGCTTTCCGCCATCAAGACCTTTCCCATTTTCATCGCGGTAATTGTCTAGATAAACCTGACCCCAACCTCCGTTTGCCATACCATGCATGGCAATATCATTGGTGACTGCCTCATAAAACCATGCTGCGCGACCATCCAGATCCATGCCGTAGGCTCGGTTCTGATCTGGAGTGGATGCAGTGGCAATTTCCCAGCGGTTATTTTCCGGACCATATTCTGATTGATCAAGGCGGCCGGTTTTACTGAAGTCGATATTTTTGGCCATGATTTCACCAACAACAATAGCTTCTTCGAGTAAGGCTTTCTGCCGCTCGCTAGGGTTGAACGGCTTATCTTTCTCAATACCTAAAGGTCGCAGCATGTCATGCATCATGCGATCACGTTCATGCACAGGTTCACTCTGGATAGCCTCATTCAATATACTCCAGAACGCCATGCCACGTGGCTGCTTACCATCTACTCCAAGCTCAGGACGGTTGATGCCCTTGTCACTGAGCGGTTTGCCATCAAGGCCAGTGATGGTCAGGTCATCTAGGTCTTGAGCTCGTTGCTTCGCAGATTTCGCCATCAAACGGACGCCGAAAAAGACATAGTTGCTATTAGATTCAACAACCTTTACACCTTCTGGAAGACTAGTAGGTGTTTCGGAACCCTCTGGGATAATGAGGTACTGACCGGGTTCGGTCATTTGTGACAAGCCAATCTGCCACACATTATGTACGGCTCCGCGCACTTCGTTGGTTGGAATGGTAATCATGGTAGGTTGCTTCGAGACGTCAAAGAAAGAAATGACATATGGCGTGCTGGTATTGTAGGTCAGGCCACCAAGTTTGGAATCATAACTTTCAAAGTAGTGAATCTGGCCGTCTTCTCCGCCCATATCATATAAAGACTGTTTCCAGGCATAAAAGCTGGTCATCGGTACGGACCAGATATAGGCCTGGCATGCACGCTGGAAGTCAATCGCATCAAATATCTTGTTGCGACTCTGCTCTGTTGGCACGCCCACCAAATAGTTATTTTCGAAGGTAAGTTCACCTATGCGAGTATCGAGTATTTGATATTCTCTATCCTGATGAGACAGGTTTTTGTTTTCTGTGGTAATAGATTTATCGACACTCTTGTCTTCGTTATCACTACACGCAGTGAGGAATAAAAGCGCACTTAATAGTGGAATTGTAAGTCTAATGTTCATAAACGGTTCCTTTGTGATTAATAGCTAACAGTGTGATTGATGGAACCGCTGGCCCATCAAACACTTTGTATGGGCATAGGCAAATTATTTAGCTGTGACCTTCCCATCCGGTTGTGCCATAAATGCATTTGCGTCAGGCTCATATGCCCTCAATACTATATTCCAAGGCTTAGGCGCCTGGAGATAAAGCGCAGCACCTTCTAGACATTCAGTTGGTCCAACCGTGACCTCAATGCGTTCTGAACTATCACTTTTTACCGTGTTGTATTCGTCGGTCATTAGGAACATGTCCTTGCCGTAGATTGTGAGGCTAAAAAAACCATTTGCGTCAGTATTTACTGGCGGCGCATCAACGGTCACCGTGCTGCACTCAATTGATTCAGGCCCGGGGATAAGCTTGTATGCAGCTCGCTCTGGGCCGCTCAACCCCCAACCGCCCGCAGTAATCAGAGTATACTTCTCCCAGTCCGTGATTTGATCAACAGACTCAACCATGCCACCAGTACTATCAATAGGGGTTTTTGCGAACTCATTTTTCAACGCAGTACGTGTGGCCAAGAGCTTATCCAGGTCATAGTCCGGGATAGGGTTGGCGCTCGCCGCGTCAACGCTTAACTCATCGGCAATGACCTTGACCTGCGCCTCCGCGTCCGCCTTACCATCAACACCGATACGAACCAGGATTCCCACATGGTCATCAAATTGTCCCGCCGGGAACTCGTACACGCCCCCCTTATTTAGGTGGACTGGTGTTGTATGGGTATTCAGGTTAATTATTTGCGCCGTAACCAAACGTGTGTCATCAATGGGAAGGTTTAGAGTGAAGCCCCCCGTGGTGTCGACTGCAGCAGCCGTGTACAACACATTCACATTGGGTGTAGTGAGAATTTGGTTGTCGACGCTCGCGATAGTGGGAGTGTTGAAAGTGTTGAGCCCATTTTTCTTCACCAGGTTGGCTGCGAAATCTAACCCTTCGGCCCTGATGAACTCCTCGGCGGTCATCCCCGTATTCTCAGGGCGAGTACCCCAATTGGTGGTGTCCACTGCGGCCACATTCGTAGCCTGATGCTGATCGGCGGAGACACTTTGAAAACCGACTAACACCGCAGTGAATATAGTTAGTAAAGCTATTGATACCTTCATTTATAATTCTCCCAAAACGTTGTTGATGTTTAATGATATCCTGATTGGTTGCGCCTCATAACGCCCGAAGCCCGACTGCATGCGATTGTTATGTGCATATTTCGAACGTTCATTTTAACTGATTATATATTGCCTCAAAGGCGGCCATGCGCGGCCTATTGCTTTTGCGAGCTGCATTAGATGCGCTAGGTGTGGAGGAAAGTGTTGCAAATCAACACTTGTTAATTTGCAGTTAAAAGTGACCCACCTTTTGCATCTAATTTTGACCCGCCTAAGGAGCCAGATTATGGTCTGATTTCCAGTTTATTTGCTACTCCTATCGTCGTTGTTTAGCGGATTGTTTGTATCGGTAACTTTCGTTACCTGTTTCTATGATATGACAGTGATGAGTCAGTCGATCGAGCAACGCTGTTGTCAGTTTGGCATCGCCAGAAACCTTGCTCCATTCCGAGAACGCAGCACCTTTAAGAAGCACTCTGGAGGTGCTTATCGCGCCGCACAGCGTAAAGGCCCCGCAGTTTTTAATGAGGTCACGGCACACATGCCAAACCCACGTCCTAAACACTGGAAACATGTCGGCAAATCAACAGTGGTCAATGAGGTTAAAAAGCTGAAAGAGGATGGCTGCAAAACGCGATCAGCGCTCTATCGTAACAGCCAAAGCCTATATCACCGCGTTAATACCCTAGGACTGTTGGACGACCTACTCCCTAGCAAAACGAGTCAAACGCGCTCCAACAATGAGCTACTCGAGGCCGCAAAACGCTATCAAAGCGCTGAAGAATTGCGTAACAAAAACCCGCACCTCTGCAAGCTGCTAAGCAAGCGCGGACTTCTTAAAGAAGCCTTCATGAAAAAATAGTCTGTTCGCTTACTGAGAGCAACCGGTTAGAAACTCAGGCTAACCGGTTGTTCTTTTGCTGTATGAGTTGGGCAATTTTGAGGCATAGCAGGATGAAAATCCGGTGTGTCATCGCTATTTCCTGCAACTATTGCTCTCCAATAAGCCGCGCGACAAACTTAATAACTTCTGATTCCCAAGGCACGTTACTTTCGAACTTCCGTGCCACCGGATGTGTCCGCTTCTCTCACAAAGGCAATGAGAATCTAGAGACTCAAAATGTCCGCTATGGTGTGTTTGCTGACTGGATGACATAATGAATATTGCTAGCGATGAGCACCATTGTTTTCACGGAACTCAAACGCCCTCTTACGCCCTATGACCCGTAATCCAAAACCGATTCGTTCAACAATTTACCCACTGCTAGGAGCTAAAAATAAGCCCTAGGACGTTTGGAACGCTAGCTTGAGCGGCGATTAATTGTTCCTAATCAAGATCGAAACGATCTCGGTGGGCAGTGAAGATAAAAGCGCATATGTCTCTTCCCAAACGGGCACTTGTTATCGCTTCGTTTTAACGAGCACCTTGAGCGATGAACGCACAACGTTTGTAGGCATCATACGAACGTTTCATTGCCGCTTGATTCACCGCGATGTTGTTCTGAGCGTTGTTCTTCCGAGACTTCTTTTCGAGCGACCCACCAAACATATACGCTAGGCGTAAACCAAAGCGAAAGAATGACAGAAAACCCAACCCCGCCCGCTATCACAACGGCTAAAGGCGGCCAGAACCCACCACCGACAAATAGTATTAAGGGTATAAAGCCCGCTATGGTCGTCAGCGTGGTACTTAGAATGTGCCGAGCGCATGATACGGTCGCTTCAACAATAGCCTGTTTATCACCTGCGCGAGCATTATCGTTCGCCTGTAAGGATGCCAAGACCACAATCGATCCGTTTATCGCTACCCCAATAAGACCAGTCACGCCAAGCAAGGGATTGAACCCCAAGGGGTAACCACTAATCCAAAGTGATAGAAAGCCAAAGCCAGCGGAAAGCATGGCAACCATTCCAATTACAGCTGCCAGACGAAAGCTACGAAACGCGAGAACCAGAGAGGTAATCATTAACAATGCAAGGACCGGAAGGTGCGCAGCTAGCGATGCGTTGGCGCGCGCGCTCTCTTCGGCATCGCCGCCAACGGTCCAGTAGTAGCCCTCAGGTAAGCTCCATGCGCCAGCATCTATTGCTTGAACAACCGCGTTGGTCGCGTCGATTGGCGTGACGTGCTGGGATAAATATGCATGTACGGTGTTTACGCGCTGGCCATTTCGGCGCGTAACCGATGCGGCTTCGGGCTCTAATTCAAACGAGCCGAAAGACGCTGCTGGCGCCCACTCTCCATTTGGGAGGATGACCGGGAAAGCCTGCAATTGCTCTAACGACGTTCGTTGATTGTTGCCATAACTCACCCGAACGGGTAGCTCAACAACGCCCTCTAAGACACTTCCGGCTTGCACACCTTCGTAGGCATTTTGCAGCTGGCTAGCGACCGAGCTAAGACGTAACCCTACCTCTGCGAGCGCTTGTTCATCGGCGTTAAACCAGATCTTCGGCGAGCCTGCTTGAATCGTACCCTGCGTATGAAGGACGCCTTTCTGCTCGGCGATAATGCCACGTAGTTGCTCCCCTAATTCCCTCAACTTGTTTGTTTCGGGGCCGAAAATTCGAAACTCAAGTGGCGCCTCCACAGGAGGGCCCTGAGCAAACGCTTTTGCAACAATCTGGACATTCGGAAATGCCTCACTAAGCGACAACTGGAGCTCGTCAATCAAACGTTGAGAGTCCTTAGAGCTTATCGTTTTGACCACAACCTCTGCGTAGTACGCTTGATTGCTGTTATTCATAATTTGGTTGTAGTAAAAGGCAGGAATACTGTCGCCTATTGACCAAACCGTTTTTTCAACGCCCTCTATTGCAAGCATTTCTTGGTCAATCTTTGACACAAGGCGATATGCGCCATCGACACTAGTGTTGCGCTCAAACCAAACGCGCATTTCAAACATATCTCTATCCGCAGCTGGAAAAAACACCTTAGGCAAGCTGCCAACCAACGCAAAACCGCTTACGCTAAGAGCCAGCGAAACCACCACTGCAATCCAAGGCTTGTGCAGACTGTTTAACAGAAAATTTCGATACGCCTCGCCATGGGCAGGGCTATAAATCCCTTGCTGCCACCAACGATTATCGTCTCGCCCGCCGTACTTTTTCTCCAGCCAAGCACAAATCGATGGTATGACGGTCATTGAGAGGATAAAGGAGAAGATGAGCGCCAAAATCACACTCACCGATATTGAGCCAATAAAGTCTCCGGAGTTTCCTTCGAGTAACAGAATAGGCATAAAGGCGAGGATTGTGGTCACGGTTGACGCCAGCAGCGGCATAAACAAGTGCTTTAGTGCGCCTTCGACGGACGCTGAAGCCGATAAGCCTTGACGCATGCGCTCGCGCACTTCGTCGGTCATTACAATGGCATTATCAATCAGCA
>NZ_LWFU01000002.1:0-22576 GCF_001635135.1 Oleiphilus sp. HI0080 | reverse complement strand
GTGGTGATCCATGGGCCGCCTGGAGAGAGAAGTAATCATTGTCTTTTTGTTTTTAATCCCACTGGCATGATAAGGAAAAGTGATGCTCAAACTAATTGAAAAAATATCATTTCTTCAGGGGCTGATAGCGCTTTGTGTTCTCTGGAGCTTGATTATTTTTATCATTGAGTCCGACGGCTCTTTCGAGACCGTAGAGGTGCCTGACTTTAAGAGTATGGAGTCGGTATCGGCAAAGAAGCAGGCGTTCTTTACGTATTTTGGAGCACTCGCTGAAGAGGAAAATCAGCGTATTTTATCGATTCGCGAGAAAATACAGTCAGGTGTGAAACAAAGCACCTTGGAGAAATTAGCTAAGAAGTATCGTTTAGATATTAATGATCCAGCGAGTGAAAAGGATGTCGCGGATCTACTGAGTCGCGTTGATGTTGTGCCGAGCTCCTTGGTCTTGGCGCAGGCAGCGATTGAGTCTGCTTGGGGAACGTCACGCTTCGCGACCGAGGGCTACAACTTTTTTGGCCAATGGTGCTTTAGTAAAGGTTGCGGAATGGTTCCATCAAGTCGAAACGAGGGTGCGAACCATGAAGTGCGAACTTTTGATTCGCCGAAAGAGTCTGTGCAAGCGTATTTCCTCAACATTAACAGCCATCCGTCTTACGACATGGTGCGACAACTCCGCCTCGATGCGCGCAATGAGAGTAAGCCTGTTCATGGGTGTGTGCTCGCGGCTGGTTTAGGAAGTTATTCGGAACGCGGGCAACACTATATTGATGAGATTCGTCTGATGATTCGGGTTAACGATCTATCGCCGCACGGTAAAGGTCCATGCGCGGCAGCGCCTAAGGTTGTTGAAGAAGCAGAAGATCAGGGGAGCGACACTGCCGGATTAGCGGATAGCTCTGTGAAAAATGACGATGCTGAGCAAGATCAACAAGATCAGAGTAAGGCCTCTGGAGATGCTGCCAAGCAGTAACTCGATGGTATTAGGCGACGAAGCACAGGCCGGTCGCGAAGTGCAGAGCGCTAGTGCTCTGCGTACTAAGAGCCATCGGGCTTTGGTTTGATCCAAGCGTGGGAGAACCAGTAAAACCGCCCCAGCTCTTCCGATGGTGCTGTACAGTTAATACGTGAACGCCCGACGGGTAAGACGGGAAACGCTTCAATCACGATGGATTCGCGGGTTTGTTTGAGCTTTAAGGGCTGGCCTTCGAAAAAGCAGGTAATACCAGCGTATTGTTTCGTAAACTGAATGCTTAGTCCTTCTGCGAGTGCATCGCCCGTTACGATTTTCAAATCAGGCGCTAACTTTTTGGCGGCCATGGGTAGACTGGCTACTTTGGTTTTAAATTGGCTCATCGCTCCAAATACATTGGTCATCGGGAAGCGCGGAAGGGCGGTCATGTCCAGGTCTTGTCCAACAGCGCCCGACTGTTGTCCAAATGCCGTATAGCCCAATTCCTTTAGTAAGGCTTGAACTTCAGCTGTATATTCTCCATAAGGGTAGGCGAATAACTTTTCTGTTTTGCCCAGATTTTTCTCGATTAAACGCTCTGGCCTTGTTATCTCCTCGCGCACACGCTGCAGCCACGTCGCTGTATTTTCTTCGGCTAGCTGACGCACTAAATGCGCATGGCTATGCGTATGGTTAGCGATTGTTGCGCCGTTCTTTGACATTTCTTTTAGCTCAGCCCAGGTGATAAACGAGCTTAGTTTTTGCTCCACGGGCTGAGTAGCAACGAAAATAGTGAATGGCCAGCCGCGATCGCGAAGCATTGGGTATGCAGACTGGTAAATCGATCGATAGGCATCGTCAAAGGTAATCGAAACCACCTTGTCTGGAAGAGGCTTTGATGCTTTGAGATGCTCGACTACATCAGGCAGCGACCAGACCTCAAAACCATTCTCCTCGATATATTCGAGGTGCTTTTCAAATAGCTCTGGGCTGATACTTGTGCTGGGCGGTGACTTATCGTCCACATGGTGGTATTGAAGCACAACCGCTGCTTCTAAGTTCGGACTGGTTAGACACGCGAGCGCACAAGCGAACCGTATGAAGCATATCGTGGCGTTTGAGACGAAATTTCGATGAGTCAGTTTCATTGGGCTAGCTTAAATGAGCTGCAGGCAATTTTCGATATCGATTTTAAGAATTACGCGGTAACACGCGCGTTACGTAATTTTGGCTCTCGACGAACTAAACAGTTCTGGTAAGGTTAGGTCATCCAAGGACTTTTTTAGATCAAGTAGATATTTGAATTCGCTACCTCTTGTTTATCACCCTAATTACTCGTGTGCCTTCCCCGAGAACCATCGCTTCGTGATGTCGAAGTTCGTGCGTCTTTATGACTACTGTTGCGATCAAGGTTTCGTTAGTGATCGTAATCTGTTTACTCCGGGCGTTGTTTCAAAAGAGGTGATGGCTCGTGTGCATGATAAGGATTACTTGGATATGATCTGTGATCAGCAGCTTGACCCAAGGGCTTGGCGTCGCATTGGTTTGCCATGGAGTCAGGGGCTTGTTGATCGAACGTTTACCGCACCAAACGGAACGCTCTTGGCGGCGCGACTCGCTCTAAAGTACGGAATGGCAAGCCATCTCGCAGGAGGGACACACCATGCGCACCATGATTTTGGTTCAGGGTTTTGCTTGTTAAATGATCTTGCGTTTACTGCAAAAACGCTGATCGAATGTGAGGAGGTGAACAGCGTTCTGGTGTTTGACTTAGACGTTCACCAGGGTGACGGAACAGCGGCGATGCTGAGTAATGAACCGCACGCATTTACTTGCTCTATCCACTGCGAAAAGAACTTTCCGTTTCGCAAGAGCGATAGTGATCTCGATATTGGTCTAGAAAAGCATACGTCCGATCATGACTATCTGGAAATCGTCGAGAGCACTCTCCAAAGCTTACTAGATCAACAAGCGCCGGATATCGTGCTTTATGATGCTGGCGTTGATGTCTGGGTGGATGACGGGCTCGGACACCTCGATATCAGTTCGTCTGGTATTAGGCAGCGCGATGAGCTGGTTCTAAAGGCGTGTCTAAGTCGGGGTATACCTGTGGCCACTGTGATTGGTGGTGGGTACGATAAAGATCATGCACGACTAGCTCGGCGCCATGCCGTAGTAATTGAAACAGCGGCCGAGCTATTTTCTTCACATCTCTTGTAAGGTTTGCATCTTAGACTTTCGCCTTTAGGTTCTAGCTTTTTAAAGACTAGGGCGTTAATGTTTTGTTCTATTTAAAAGATGTTGGTGCACGAACAATGCTAAACGGATTTATCAAGTTTCTAAAACTGCTCAATGCAAATGAAAACCCAGCGCAACTGGCAGGTGCGATCGTACTCTCTATGATCATGGCGCTGACGCCGTTTTGGAGCCTACATAATCTGCTGGTGGTTTTGATGCTGTGTGTTTTGAGGATCAACTTATTTACGTTTTTTGCAAGCTTTCCCGTTTGGTCGGGTATCGCTTGGCTACTTGACCCTTACTCAGCGTCTATCGGCGAAGGGCTTTTGCTCAATGATTCTTTACAAGCGTTATGGGCGAGTATGTACCAAAGTGACCTTTGGCGCCTGGCGCACTTTAATAACACCCTGACTATCGGTAGCTTGCTGCTCGCTAGTGTACTTGCGGTTCCTGTGTATATCGTTAGTGTTTGGTTAATCAAACGCTACCGCGACACCGTTGTGGCTTGGGTGAATCGCTTGCACATTGTAAAGGCGTTAAAGGCTTCGAGCTGGTTCCAGAAGCTTTCATCGGCGTATTCAGTGGCAGAGGTAGCACGATGAATCAGACTAAACAAAAGAGCATGATCCGACCTGTTGGTATTGTCGCCTTTGCGCTGATTACAGCGCTGCTCGTGCTCTGTTTTTATTGGGCAGCACCGTGGCTCATTAAGCAGGGAATAGAGCGCACAGGAACTCAGATTAATGGCGCGCGCGTTGACGTTGCGAATGTTGATCTATCGCTCTCTCCGGCAGGTATTTACATCTTTGGCTTACAAGTTACCGATGCGAAGCAGCCTATGCAGAATATGCTAGAACTGGAGCAAGCTTACGCAGAGCTTAATTTGTTTGAGCTTTGGGGCGGTAAGATCATCATTGAAGATCTAAACATTCAGTCGCTGCGCTTCGGCACTGAACGCACAGAGTCGGGCGCTGTGTCTGACTCTAGCCTAGCGAACGACAAGGCTTCAGGCGAAGAAAGCGATGCAGCCCCGCCTTCTGTTTCTGAATCCTTCGCCAGTCTTGGTGGCGAATTGCCGGATGCGGAGTCTATTTTAGAGCGGCATCCGCTCAAAACGACGAGCTTAGCAACGCAGTTAGATGCCACCTTCGCGGAGCAGAAAAACAAATGGCAAGCGACCGCTCAAGCGCTGCCTGACGAAACTCGTCTTGAATATTACGAACAAGAATTTAAGAAGCTGACGAGTGGCGACATCGACTCGCTAGAGGCATTTAACGCACGTAAAACTAAATTTGATGCCTTAAAGCGTGAGTTAGAAAAAGATCAGGCCTTATTGCTCCAGGCGAAAAAGGATCTTCAGCAAAGCCAAGATTTGGTACAGAAGAATTATCAAGCGCTCAAGCGCGCGCCGCAGGAAGACTTCAAGGCACTAAAAGCACAATATAGCCTTGATGCGGACGGTGGGCTTAATCTTACTGGCTTACTCTTTGGGTCGCAGTTTCAGTCTTATGTTGAAGATGCTATGTATTGGTATAACCGTCTTGCGCCGCTTATGGCCAATACAGACGGCTCTTCTGAAGACGTAACAGCAGAGGCTCATCAAGACCTTATTGCCCCTGAACGCGGGACCGGACGATTTATTCATTTTGGTGCAAAGGCGAAAACGCCTGATTTCCTGATTCAAAAAGCGCAAGCCAGCGCTGTGCTTTCGCAGGGTGAGCTTATGTTGTTGGGGCAAGATATCACGCATCAGCAGTATCTTACGGGCAAGCCGAGTGTTGTTAGCGCCAAGGCGACCGAATTAAACGATACCGATGCACTGGATATTTTGTTGACCATTGATCACCGAACGGAACAGGCCACCGATACACTCGCTATCGATATCAAAGGCCAGAGTTTGGAAGACCTGAATCTCAGCCAGAGCGAGAATCTCGCNGTCAGCGTTGCCGCTGCGAAATTGGATCTCAACGCCGATGTTCTGCTTGAAAATCAAAACCTAAGCGGTTCTGTGGGCAGTCGCTTTAACAGCGCAACGCTTGTCGGTGATGGTGAGTCGCAGGTTGCTAAAGAGCTTGCAAGTGCGCTTGCCAATGTTGAAGGCTTTTATCTGAACAGCCAGTTATCTGGAACCTTATCTCGGCCAGAGTTTGCATTTGAATCTGATCTCGACAAAGTGTTAAAAGACGCGATCGCGGGAAGATTTAAAGAAAAACAAAAAGAATGGGAGGGCAAGCTGAAGGCAAAGCTTGATAGCAAGCTAAGTAATTATTTGGCAGAGAATAAAGAGGTCACTAACTACTTTGGCGATCAAAGTGCCTTGCTGGACGGCGAGCTTGATTCGGTGGCGTCTCTATTAGATACGCAGCTTGATTCTTACGTTGATGCGCAGGCCGATGAGGCCAAAGACAAAGCGAGCAATGCGCTTAAAGACAAACTTAAAGGCCTGTTTTAGATATTCGCACGGTGAGTTTAATCGGCTGTGATGGTTTTGGGCTTTCAGGCTTTCAAGGCCGGGTGCGCAGGGGTTAATACGCTCTTGTGTAAAATATTATTTGCTCTAATCTAGACTGACTTCCTAAAAATTTAGTTCACCATCGGTTTTTTATGAAAAGCACGTTTTGTATTGCTGTGATTGGCGCTTCTAAGGAGCAGTTCACCCAACTGTCTGCGTCTTTTGAAGTTGTAGAGTCTGAAGTACAAGTAAGAGCGCTTGATCGCTTTGATGAGTCTGATAGTGAGCAATTTAATGCGTTTGTCATCGTTGGCGATCTATCAAAAGACAGCATGGCGGTATCGGCTCCAGAGACGGTTAATGTTATTCGCGAGTCGGAACATGGACTTAAGCCCATCGTCACGCTTGGGTTCGAACACCCGTTGAGCGATGCATTAATCTCTAGCTTCGACGAAACGCAACTAGAGAGGCTCATTCCGTTGTTCTATCACTACACTCAGCGAAATGAGATTCTTTCTTTGAATGCGCATGCAAATTTGATCGAACGCTTGATTCGTTATTTGTGGTTGGTTCCCGAAAGGAAGATTGCGGCGGTTAAAAATATGGGTTTGGTCGAAGCCTATCATTATCCTTTGTTAGACCTGTGGAGCCCGTCTTCGACACCCTCTCAACAGTTGGCTTGGTTAAATAAACAGGAAGATGCCCAATGGCTATCGCAGGATGCGAATATTGCGCGCACTAGAAACTGCCCCGGATGTCAGTCGGCTTTATTGAATTTTGTTGACTGCTGTCCGTCATGTCATTCCATTGATATACACACAGAGCGGGCGATTCATTGTTTTACATGTGGGCATGTTGCTGCGGAGCAGGAATTTCAGTTTCATGAGCGTTTGAGTTGCAAGAACTGCCACACGCAATTGCGGCATATCGGGACGGACTATGATCGTCCTATTGAGAATATGCGCTGCAGGAGCTGCGATGCGATGAGCATTGATGGTCAAGTGAAGGTCTTTTGTTTGAGTTGTGATCATGAATATGAGCAACATAGCTTGGTCACCAATAATTACTTTTCTTTTGCTCTAGGTGATCGTGGTGCAGAAAAAGCCCAGTATGGAACGGTAACGCAGAAACTCGCCGAGAGTTTGGATGCGCCGCTCGACTTGGAGCGCTTTGCATGGCAAACAGCTTGGCTGATAGAGCCCACTAATGCCTTGTCGCAAGCTCATGATAAAAATAGTGTTAGCAAACACTATTGCCTCAAGTTTACAGTGGCCGGTGACGCTCATTTTGTTCGTGGTAACTCTGAACCTGCTTTGCTCGATTTTTATAATGAATTTTTGACACGACTTGCTTCGCATCTCAATACGAGTGTCGTGCGCTGCAATGTGGATGATACGCTTTGGCTTTTCTTGCTGCCTAACTACGATGAAGCTGACGTCGAAAAACTAAAAAATACGATTGAAAGCATCTCTCAGGATGCGCTAGATAGTCCTATTGAAATACTCGCGACGTTTTATGAGTTGTCTGATAAGGGCGGGCTTGCAGAAACACGTACCTGGCTGAGCAGTATTGCAGAACAAGAACTTGTAAGCACTGTTGAAACAAAAGGCTAGGAACTGGCAATGGTAGATAGTTTAAGTATTTACTACTCTATTCAAAGTGCTCTTCACGCGCTTATTGAGGATCCGTCTGCCGCTGCTTATGTGCTGCCACTTATTTTCTTGCTTGAGGCGCCGATTAGTATTCTAACCATAACCGGTATGGTTCGCTGGTATCGATGCTACAAAAAACGCAAACCCTTATGCATTCAACCTAAAGTATCCTGCATTATTACCTGCTATGGAGAGGGTGATGACATCATTAAGACGGTGGTGAGTTTGTGTGAGCAGAATTACAAAGGCATTATTGAAATTATCCCCGTCGTAGATGGCGCGATCCAGAATCAGGATACCTACGAGGCCGCACGTAAATGCGAAGAACTCGTTAAATACTATCCAAATCGAACATTGAAAATCATTCCGAAATGGCAGCGTGGCGGCAGGGTTTCTACTTTAAACTCAGGTCTTGCTTTCGCGAGTGGTGAGATCGTGATGAACGCCGACGGCGATACTTCTTTCGACAATACGATGATTGTCGAGGTGCTGCGTGAATTTGAGGATGAGAACGTGCCCGCAGCGGGAGGTTCCTTACGTGTTCGCAATTATACCGACGGTCTCGCAACGCAAATGCAGAATTTGGAGTATATGATCTCGATTCAGGGCAATAAAACAGGCTTGGCGAATTGGAATCTGATTAATAATATCTCTGGCGCGTTTGGCATTTTTCGGCGCGATTTTTTGAAGCAAATTGGTGCTTGGGATACTCATACAGCAGAAGATCTAGATCTGACGGTTAGAATCAAGCAGTATTTTAAACGGCACCCCAACTTTCGTTTGCCCTTCGTACCTTTAGCAATCGGGCATACCGATGTGCCAGCTAACTTTAAGCAACTGTTCAGTCAGCGCCTGCGTTGGGATGGTGATCTCGTCTTTTTATACATGCGCAAACACCGCTATGCCTTGAATCCGGGTTTAATTGGCTGGAAAACCTTTTTGTTTACGCTCATTTACGGTATTTGGCAGAGCATTATGCTGCCCATTCTCATTCTGGTATTTAATATCGCTATGTTCGCTCATGTTGATATTAATGAATATCTTGCTTTGCTGGTCGTTCAGTACATTATCTATCTAATTTATGCGCTGCTACTTTATGGCTTATTTATGTATATGGTGTCAGAGCGCAAAGTGCAGGACTTTAAAGCGCTGCTGTTCATGCCGCTTTATCCTTTTTATGGCTTATGTATGCGCATGGCGACAGTATTTTTTACTTTGAATGAACTGGTACGGCGGGGGCATGAAGAAAGCAATATGGCTCCGTGGTGGGTTTTGGCGCGAGGAAAACGCTTCTAATGAAAGTTGAATTTAAACATGAAAAGCAGCATGACCCGACGCGTCAAACGGGTTTTAAGGTTTCTTACGCGCCAGCTAAAAGGGCAACGTTCAAGATGCGTTGGTACCTTTTGGTATTGCTGGTTGTTAGCCCCGTCGTGTACGTATTTTGGCATTTTTTCAATGCCGATATATTAGTAAAAGCGGATGGTATTCTAACGAGTGAGCCGGTGACGATATTCGCACGCGATGAGGGGGTTGTTGTTGATATTGGCTATCAACAGGGGGATCGAATAACGCGTGGGGCTCCTTTGATTGAAATGCGCTCATCTGTGTTTGCGGCCGAAATAGCTTTGCTTGAAAATCGATTGGCGGAATATGAAGAGTCTGTTTACAGGACGAGCTTAAAAATTGAGGATGTTAGTGATCGAAAAGTGGCACTTTACGATAACGCAAAAAAAACATCGCTCGGTTTCAAAAAGGAAATATCGGATAAAAAATACGCACAGCATATGCCGTTGTCGGATCGCGTTGCGCTTGAGTTGGCCAAACTTGAAATTGAAGACAAAGCCGTTGAGGCAGAGCGCGAGAGCATTCTTTCTCATGCAAGGGAAACAAGCAGCTTCACTGCTAGCGTTTTGCTTGATCTGGAAAAAGAGCTAAGTAGAGCAAAAGCGAAGCAGAGTCAGCTGAATATTTACGCACATGCTGAATCGATTATTAACGAAGTCTTTGTAAGCGAGGGCGAATTTGTCGTTAAGGCGAGCCCACTTATGTCACTGCGTAATCGTGAGCAACCGGTTGTGAATGTTTACCTGCAGCCAAACCGTTTGGAATATGCGAAGCAGGGTAGCAAGGCTACAATCAGGTTCCCGGATGGAAAAAAATACATTGGGGAGGTGAAAGTGCCGGTAAAAGTAGTAGATAAGATTCCTGCAATGCTGTCCGGGCCTTTCGAAACATCGAAAGCGGCGATTAAGGTGCAAATTGATATTGATGAGCCAATCGATGAGTTTGTTGAGGGCTTGCCGGTCGAGGTGCGTTTTCACTATGGGAATGCTCACCCTGTCCTGCAGCGGTTTTGGTAGCAGACAAATACCGATCTCAGATTAACGGCGGCCTGCTATAGAAACTGCGCCTCGTAAAAATGGTCGCCTTATAAAATGTTTTATCTATTTTTTTCTGTGCTGTTGGTGAGTATATCCTTAGAGCCCTGATTCTCAACGTGCTACAGTTAGCGTGTCTCATTACTGGTAAGGCGGCATGACTCTCCTTGTTATTTATCTTGCGATCGCGATTGGCGTTTCGTTTTTGTGTTCTATTCTCGAAGCAGTTTTGCTCTCTATCTCACCTAGTTTTGTCGAGACCACCAATGCGGAAAAGCCCACGCGTGCAGGTAAGCTTAGGGAGATTAGAGACAACCTCGATGAATCATTGTCGAGCATCCTCATACTTAATACCTTCGCGCATACAATGGGGGCCGCTGGTGTTGGTTCCCAAGCGATGCAAGTGTTTGGTGCAGAGTGGGAAACCTTAATTGCCGTATTGCTGACACTCGCCATCCTGTACTTTTCCGAGATTATTCCAAAAACCCTAGGCGCGACGTTTTGGCGTCAGTTAGCGATTCCTGCCGCTTATGTCATTTCCTGGCTTGTTAAATTGGTGTATCCGCTGGTGTGGTTGTCGACGCGTTTGACCAAGCTGTTTAGCTCAAATCAAAGCAATGAAATTACGCGTGAAGAGATTATTGCGCTTGCGTCTCTTGGTCACAGGGAGGGAAATCTATTTACGCAGGAAAATGAGTACCTTTCCAATCTTCTAAGTCTTCGGGAAATTACCACCGAGAAAATTCTCACACCACGAAGTGTTGTGCACATGCTTTCCACTGAGACAAGTATCAGCGATGCCTTGAACGATCCGCTGACTCGACAATTTACGCGTATTCCCGTGTACGGTGAGCATGTAGATGATGTGATTGGTAAAGTCATTCGCGCAGACTTATACGAGGCGGAGCGAGACGGTAAGGGTAATGAGTGTATAGGGACAGTCATGAAACCACTGTTTCGCGTGTCGAATAAGCTCCCTGTGCAAAGTCTGCTTGATACGTTTATCAAACAGAGAGCGCATTTGTTTTTGGTTACCGATGAGTTTGGTCAAAATGAGGGGGTTGTTTCTTTAGAGGATGCGATCGAAACCTTGTTGGGGCGTGAGATCGTCGATGAGACCGACACCGTAGAGGACATGCAGGCTTTTGCAAAAGCAAGCCATAAGCAGCGTATGCGTGATGAGAAACAAGATCGTGACAGTCATAAGTCGAGCTCTACGCGATAGGCCTGAACTAGGCTTGTCATTGAAATTGGTTCGTGCGGTACGTCGCTGAATGAGTCAGAAGTGAAAAGTACCGTCGCTAGTGTGGTTTATACACTATACTTTTGCACATTCGCTTCGAATAGTCCGATTGAGTGTGCGAGACAAGCGATCTTCAGGGCTAAGTTGGAGCATTGTGACCAATAATTAGAAGACGAAACATTTTGCATTCCTCTGATAGCGCAGCAGAACATTTTGATCAGCTACGAAAACGCTGGGAGATAGAGCAGGTAATCTCTGTTTTACTGAGTAACTCGCTGGGCGCGATTATCGGTAACTTGCTCAATATCAGCCTTGTTGGTTTCCTGTTGATTGAGATCTACCCGGGAGCTTGGCTGGTGACTTGGCTTGCTTTTGGTTTGTCGCTAAATGCGTTTCGACTGGCGCTCTATTTGTTTTATAAGCGCCGCCCTGGCCAATATAGAAGCGCTGTTTGGCTCAGGGTCTATCGGATCACTACCTTTCTCTCTGGTCTGCATTTTGGTGTGCTTGCGCTGTTCTTTTTCAGTTCGATTGAGCCCCTTTATCAGACTCTAGTTGCTTGCTTTATTTGTGGGTCGGTGGCCGCTGCTGTCGGCACGCATGGCGTCGACGCCACGACTTATCGTTTGTTTTTATTCCCTTCAGCCGTGCCTCTGTTGTTTCGCGCAGCGAGTGAGGGAACCGAAATTCATAGTGCATTGGCAGTGATGGTGCTGTTTTTAATTATCGTGATGATGCGTTGCGCGAATCAAACTCAGAGGACCATGCTTGATAATATTCAAATGAGCTATTCACTGAATTATCGGGCTACGCACGATCCGCTTGTCGCGCTATATAATCGAGAAGAGTTTAGGAGCGAGTTTAATAAAACGAGAACGTTGGCGGTAAATGAGGACAAGCTGACAACTTTAGTTTTTATTGATTTAGATAACTTCAAGCAAGTAAATGATTCGCATGGTCATGAAGCCGGAGACAAAGCACTGATTCGGATTGGCGAAATTATCCGGGCGAGCATTCGAAAATCGGATGTTGCGGCACGTTTTGGCGGTGATGAGTTTATCCTTTTGTTGTATGTGAATTCTACGGATGACGCCTTTCTGGTTTGTGACAAGATTCTTAGAGCGATCAACGTGGCAAGGCATGACCTAGAGGGCGCGGACAAGCTAGGTGCAAGCTTAGGTATTGGTTATACGCGTGATGGCAAGGTGTCGTTTGAGTCTCTTCTCAGGGCGGCAGACGCTGCCTGCTATGATGCTAAATCGAAAGGGAAAGGCCAGGTGAGTTCTAGAGAGGCAGAGAGAGAAGGCCGCGCTGCGGCTGAGCCAGCATCCTCACTTGCATAATGTTGGTGTGTCTTAAAGCAGTGTTTCAGCGAGCAATAGGCCCTCTCTTCCTGCCCAGTAGATAATACTGCACCAAACAAAGGTAATGAGTGCTAATTCAGAAATTATTCTTCTGCGCGGTTCTTTAAAGTGTCGCGCAAGAACAGCATACGTGGGAATACCGATTAATACTGGTGCTAACGTTGCTGAACCCAATCTTCCGTATTTTTTCCAAAACCGAAGTGCTTTGCGCAGTTTTCCGTTGAACCCCTTTCTTCGGTTCGTGCGACGTGCGGCCACAAAATCATTGATGAACACCATGCTGACGGCAGAAGACAATGCCGCGCCGAGATTGAATGTCAGCATCTCAAAATAACCAAACCCACTCCCGGCAGCAATCAGCGGGCCGAGATAGGTTTTCCATAAGCTTAAAAAGTACATGCTTGATGCTTGCAGTAGGTATGCGTCTTCCAAGAATTATTGCCTTTACAGTATGGATGGTCTGAAGTTAATACCGAGCTTGATATAGGAGCTGGCATCCACTTTAAAATCTGGCATGCTTACATGGCTGCCATTGATGCGGAGCGCCCGCAAGCCGCCAAGGCCTGTCTCTAGATTAAGCCAAAGGTTTTTGAAAACGCGTTGTTCAGCCGAGACGCCAAAATCCCAACCGCTTATTTCTTGATTGATCTGCGAGGATCCGGAGTCGATTTGCCAAGAACTTCCGGTTGGCGATGCGCCGATGCGAAAGAAGGTATCTTTTGTTGGAGCGAATAATACGGCAGGCCAGGGCATAATGGCACTGACGCTCCATTGTTCGTCTATTTGCCAAAATGCTCCGAGATAAGGGAGGTAGGTATCTTCAATGCCACCTACATCAAAGTATGCACCGAATGCCCACCATATGTCGTTGTCGTATACATGACGCGCAAAAAGTCCACCTAAGGTCTGCCAATCCCAATCGGAGTTATCGAGTGTCGCTTTATAGCCAAGTGGTGCGATAAAACCGGCAACCTGCGTCTCTTGGTTAATTTGTCTAAGCCAGCCGATTGGCAGGGCCGCTTGGGTAACATCGAACGATTCAAAGCCACTCTTGTTTGAGCTGATATTTGAACTGTTAATCCATTCGCCGACAAAGGCGATATCTTTGGGTGTTGCGAGAATCGGTAAAATTGCACTTTGCGCGAAGGTTGTTTGGTCAATCGAAATATCTGGCTGGTTGTCGAATTTAAGCTTGGTGTCGTTATAGCGTTTGTAATTAGCGCTAGCGAGGGGCAGAAAAGGTGCATTACTTTCTGCGCGTTGGAATACAATTTCGCTTTGCGAGAATTGCATCATCATGCGATCTAGGAAGTCATCTGCACTGGCCTCGAGAGATAGCGTCGCGAGGAGAAACAGTGTAATTAATCGCGATAAACAGCGTAGTTTCATTGAGTGAGCTAATAAATAATATGAATAGGAGCGACGCATGACCAGCATTGATCGAGGAGCGTCAAAACCGTTGACGACCGACACCTTATCCTAAGCTGCGATTCAACGCGAGTGTGGTTGTTTCAGGGTTCTTTGATCGAGTGTATCTCTGTTACTATTCCGAGCTTCCCAATCAATGATATCGAGGACGAAAGTGATTAACCCAATACCTAGGCGATGTAGGCTGCGAGAAAGCGCTAGAGAGTTTTGTTTGTGGGCGGTTTTCACCGCGATGTTTGCTGCAACGCCTTATGCAACTGCGGCGGGAGACATGTTTATTGATCCACTCGATGGCATGTTCGACGCGTCTCGATACCTTTCTGAAAATGCGTATGGTTTTCTTCCTGTCCCCATAATTATTACGGATCCTGCCGTTGAGGGTGGGGCGGGCATGGTGGGCGTGTTTTTTCATGAGTCTGAAGAAGACAAAGAAGAGCGCTTGAAGGCAATGCAAAGCTCCGAACGAGCGGCCTCGCACTTGTTGCCGCCAAGTGCGTCGTTTTTAGCCGCCGCTTATACAGGGAATGATTCCTGGTTTGCAGGTGCGGGCCATATGGCGTTTTGGGATAAGGGAAATATCCGATACACAGGTGGAGGAGGGCATGGTGATGTAAATTTGGCATTTTACGGCTTCGGCGAGGTCCAGCTGCCCTCTCCGATTGAGCTCAATACTCGCGCCAGCGGTGTGTTTCAGTCATTGAGAATGCGGGTAAAGGAAAGTCCATTGTTTTTGGGTGTGTTGCAGCGCGCGATTTCGGCTGAGATGCAACCAAGTCGTTTTGATGCATTGGACGACAGTACTTTGCCCGATGACATCAAACAGCAGATTAAAAACGCACTCACGGTTGAAACCAAAACCAGTGGCCTTGGTCTTGTGGCGGAGTACGATACTCGAGATAACGTGTTTTCACCTAAGGAGGGGTATCTGTATTCTTTAAAGTGGGTGCGCTTTGATGATGCAGTGGGCAGTGATGTCGATTATAACCTGACTATTCTAGAGGGATTGAATTATTGGCGTCTCAAAGAAGACTGGAGAATGGGGCTTAAGTTATACAGTGAGAATGTGAATCCAAGTGGTTTTTTGCCTCCCTTTGCTACGCCGACCATGATCTCTCGCGGTATACCTGCCGGACGCTATCAGGGCAATCATGTTCAACAAAGCGAAGTCGAGATGCAGTACGAAATGGGGTTTCGTTGGGAATTATTGGCCTTCTTAGGCGCGGGGCGTATTGCAAATGATCTCGATGATATCGGATCTTCAAATAGTTTGATTAACAAAGGTGCGGGTTTTCGATATCACGTCGCGCGTCGATATGGTTTTTTCATGGGGCTGGATTTAGCGCGAGGGCCAGAGGATACGGTGTGGTACATTCAAGCAGGATCTGCTTGGTAATGATTTATTGGATGGCTGGTTGGCTAATGGTTGGCTAATTGTTGGCTAAGTCAGGATAGGGATAAAAAATGAAACGAGTTTTGGGCGTGGCGTTGCTGCTGTTTTCGACCTCCATTTGTGCCTTTACTTTCGTGAAGGAAGTCACTGAACGAGAGCTGCAAAATCGGGTTGAGGAGATGATGCCGTTTCAGCGAAAGACCTTGTTCGGGATTATTTCCATTGCGCACCCGAATGTTCGACTTTATGAAGACGAGAATAAAGTAGGAGTCAGTGCGCAAATCGAGACCTTGGCGCCGAACGGTTTGAGAAGTAGCGGTACGATTGGTGTCAGCGGTACGGTCGTGTATGAAAAAACGGAAGGCGCATTTTATATTCGCGATGCAATCATCAACACTTTGGTTATTGATGGTTTAACAGAGCAAGGCACGGCGTTGATAAAGCCCTATGCGCAGGGGTTAATCTCTGGCGCTTTGCGAGCTAGTCCTGTGTTTGTTCTGAATGATGAGAATGCGCAACAGAGGCTTGCCAAGTCGAGCTTGCAGTCTGTTGAAGTAAGAGACGGAACGTTGAGAATAAAGATCAAGGCATTCCAATAAGTGCAGTCATGTTTACTGCTCGGCTTTCGCGAAATGTCTTGGTATTATCGATGGATTTTTGAGTGTCAGATATATTTACACTTTGGAGATATCTACCGCTCGCGCCTTTCTATAAGTTAATGAGTTAAAAGGTTTTTTTATTGATGGTTTGCTTCTTGCTGATACCTCGGTACTCGTTTGGTCAGGATGATCAAGTATTCTTGTAGTTAAGTAGTAGGAATCGTAAAAAATGAAAAAGATATTAGCGATGATCGCACTGGTTTCTTTGGCAGCAGGCGCGCAGGCGGGTCTGATTGAGGTGCAAGGCGGTGAGATTTATACGGCGCCAACGAATAATAATTTTGTCTCAGGTGATGATTACAACATTGGCGGAAACGTCTTCGCGACGACTGCGGTTGATCTGACCTTTACGTATCTGGGGCATGAAGCGGGCTACAACAACGATTTCTTTTTTCAAAACGATAGCTATAACTTGAACAACAAGTCCAACGCAGTTGGTAACAGCTTGAGTGTTTCGAATGTTTCGGCTGGCTTGTTGGATTTTCGTTTCTATGCGAATAACATTTCGGCGGGTTTAGCGAATGGTGAGAACAAGGATTTCGGTTCTGCTCAGTCTTTTGCGGTAATGCTTGATTACACGTTTGGTGGCGTTTTCTACGATGCCGTCCTTTATTGGGACGATTCTGGTGCTGGTCCCGATGACAATCATGATGACCATATTATCGGTTTAAATGCAGTTGCTGTTCCTGAGCCGGCAACACTTGCGTTGTTCGGGCTAGGCCTTGTCGGTCTTGTTCTGGCGCGTCGTCGACAACAGTAACACATACTGCTTGATTTGTTTTTTAGCGTCGCACCCAGATGGTTGCGGCGTTAGATAACGCCAGGCTCAGATCTGAGATAAAAAGCCCGCTTGATAGCGGGCTTTTTTGTGCCTAAGACGTTCTGGGTGCATTTTGTTCTGAATGCGCAGCGTCGCCACGTTCCGGGTGTTATCCCTGCACCCCGACGTGCGTTTCTGTAAGCGTAAGGGGAAGGCGAGTATTGCGTTTGTTAGAACGTTGGGGTCGCTCTTATGTTGTGAAGGTTGGCGGATACGCGCTCAATGGCGCGGAATCTTGGGTTGTATTGCACGCAGTGCGCTCGTTTGAGTGGAGGTGATTGATCGCGTTAAATGGTCTAGCTTGTCAGATGAAGCTGCACGAATGTTCGGAGTCTGATCTTCAAAGTATGTTTTGAAAGAGTTGCGTTTGAGAGATGACTTTCAAGGTTCAAAGTTCAAGCTTTAAGGTTCGAGGTTCGAGGTTCGAGGTTCGAGGTTTAAGGTTCAGTGCTCACTATTTGAAGTGCTGGTATGCGGTATTTCAGGCAAAGAAAAAGGCGCTAGAGAATGCTCTCTGCGCCTTTTAAAGCTGTTCGGTTTGGCGTTACTTAGATCGACGGCGTGCGCCAGCTAAACCTGCAAGGCCAAGACCCATGAGTGCTAGTGTTGCAGGCTCTGGGACTTCTGAAACACTAACGGCATCGATAAAGTTGCCGACGGTGCCAGCGCTTGGAACGATCGACGTGAGCATCAGATACGTTTCGCTACCTGTGCCAACAAAATCGTTGAGGTAGGTGTTCCAAACATTGAGGCGGCTGTCGAGCACTACGTCGAGAAGATGTGTGCGGCTCGTTAGGTCACCGGTAAACAATTCTAATCGGAATGATTCGCTGTTACTTGAGCGAGCACGGTATGCTAGTGATACGTCGTATGCTGCACCTGTACTCGTTGCAAAGCTTTGGTAAATCGAGAAGGCAGTTCCATCGTAAGGGTGCGCGTTCAATTCTCCATGCTTTGAGCCTTCATAAGAGGTTACGCCATTGAAGCCTGAAGCCCATACTTCAATGTTGTCGCCTTCCCAGCCACCAATATCTGAGTAGTAGGTCCAACCATTCGTGATTGTTGAATCTTCAAAGCCGCCATTGGTGATCAAGGTTGCATTGGCGATTGAACTGACCGTTAAGGCTGCTGCCGCCACTAAACTTGCTAATTTCATTTTCATATCCCTATTAATACTACGTTTACAACAGAGCTTAGATAAGCAATTAGTGTACCTAGTTAGTTAAGCTACTGATCTATAAGTAAAGTGTTGCTCATTTGTTTGTTTGAATGGTTGGATGTGTAAACTTTTTCGACAGTCTAGGTTTTGCTTTCTCTGAGTATGCTTTTTTTGATTCGTCGTAAGCCCAGAACCGCCGTTGCAATGCAAATTGGCACGGCGAATCCCACGATTAAATAACTTGAATCTATTACGCCTACTGCCTTAGCGGATTCAGCTGCGTACTTCACAAGGCCAACCAGATAGTAGGAAATGGCTGCGACGGATAAACCTTCAACGGCTTGCTGCATTCGAAGTTGCAGTTTTCCGCGATGGTTCATGGATTGCAGTAGACGCTGGTTTTGAGATTCAATCGTCAAGTTCATGCGCGTGCGAAGAAGTTCGCTTGCGCGATCAATCCTGCTTGATAGTTCATCTAAGTCTTTGCTGACGGTATCGCACGTAAAATAGGCTGGTTTGAGCCGCCGAGTTAGAAATTCATCAAGCGTCTGCAGCCCGCATACTTCTGTTTCCTCTAGCTCTGCAATGCGGCTCTTCGCTATGCGGTAGTATGCCTCTGTTGCGGAAAACCGGTAGTGCGTGTCGGAAATCACTTTTTCTATGTTTGCGGAAAGTTCGGTGAGTAGACTCATCATCCGCCGCTCATCTTCTAGGTCTTCAATGGCATCAATCTGTGTGATGATCCCTGCAAGTTCAAGGTTCATTCCACGAATTTTGGGTGCAATTTCTTTCGCAATCGGAAAGGCCAGCAAGGCCATCATGCGATAAGTTTCTAACTCAAGAATCCGTCGAACCAGGCGGCCTGTTTGGCATGGGTTTAGATCATGATTAAAAATCAGAAAGCGGCCCATGTTGTCGCTGTGAATACGATAAGAAGTCCAGATTTGCGCTCGCTTTTCATGCACGAAACTGCTGATTAATCGATGGCCCTCAAAATGCCCTCTTAATGACTCGATATCGATTTTTTCCGGAGGTGCTTCGATGTCGATGTGCAAGCCACTGATGACTTTCCCGGGTAGTCCAGCCAACCACTCCTCTGGTAATGGAGAGATGCCTGTCCTCTCAAATGGGGCGCTTTCAACATGATGAATGAAGGTGTAGGTAGAAAACTCGGTATGGCTTTCCCAGCGAAACTCAAAGCTTCCAAAATCTTGGTAGTAGCATGTCGCATCCGAATTGGGCTGAGGAGCGCTAAAGCGCGCGCACAAGTCACGGATATGTTCATACTCCTGAGCACGGGTTAGCTGGCTCTCGCTATCGTCCTTTGCGTGAAGAACCGTCAATGATGAGACGTGGGCGGGACTCGCTATGACTGGAAATGGGCGAGTGTGTAACTCGTTAAACAGGCCTCCTCGATGAGGATGAAATTGTAGAGATAATGTCATGAAGGTTCTTCTAAGCGTATTTTTTGGCAGTATTTAGCGTTTGTTTTGTGCAAAAGGCAATATTGCTTCATCATTTCTGCTTTGGCGGGTAGCTTAGTAGAGCTGGATTGAGCATCGATCACAAATGTGGCATAAAGGTACCTGAATGCACCAAGCGTTAGTAAGTGACAAAGACCTTTGTCGCTAGGTTGTCTGGGCGAATAGCAAACCTTTTATCAAAGGAGTAAGACTTTGAGCGCTTTGCAATCTCTCGGTGTTAAGAGCCTGGGCAACATTGACCACTACACTGTTCGTTCTGAACGCGATTTCGATGTTTTGAAGATTTATCACCGGCGGGAGAAAGGTGATCTCTTCCAAAAAAGTGAAAAATTCAAATTTCACCGTTCCATCAAGCCCCAAAAAGACTTCTCTAGTGATGATTACAGGCAAGTCAGCGAAGTATCGCCTATGCTTGTCAAGGTGATGGACGAGCTAGATACCATCACTCAGAAAGATTTTGTCGAACGTAATGCGAAAGAAACAATTCTGTCGGATTTGCGTCATCTTGAAAAAGTGGTCGCAAACAAGGTCGCAGAGATTGAACAGCAGCTTGAGAAGCTGTAGTTCGAGGCAGGTACGAGCAGCGAAGTGTTAAGGCATTTAGAGAGAGAGTGGGTTTTGCAGGTTTTTGGGTTGATGGTACTGTTTCTGTCGATTCTGTTGTGTGCAGGGCAGGGTCATGCAGACGAAGGCAACAAAGAGCTGCGTCTGGGCATTAGTTTGTCTATACCTCCTTGGGTTATCCGTGAAACCGATAGTGGCTTAAAGCTGGATATCATCCGTAAAGCGCTCGAAGGCAGCGGTTATAATGTCAAAACGGTTTATGCCCCCTATGCTCGAGCCTATGAGCTTTTTGAGCGAGGGAAAGTAGACGCGATTATGAGTCCCGGTGCGCCGATTGTAGATATCGGCTTCCTCTCCGAACCGGTCGTTAACTTTCACAACGTTGCAATCAGTCTGAAGAAAAAGGGTTTTCCTGGAAACCTGCCATGGTCGTTCTTGCATGATAAATCGATTGTTGCCTTTCAAAAGGCGAGCCTCTTGTTNGGCAACGATTTCTCTAGCCTTGTGAAAGACAATCCTTTGTATGAAGAAATTGGTCGCCAGCATTTGCAGTTAAATCTGTTGTTTGTTCGCGAAGTGGATTTGATCGTGATGGAACGAAGTATTTTTGGCTATTTTTGGCGACAGGCGGTGGAGCGAGAGTACCCAGGTGACCCCCGTTTTCTTCAGCAAGTCCAGTTCCATGAGTTGTTTGATGTTAGTGAATATCGTTATCTGTTTCTCTCTGAAGAGGACAGGGATGTGTTTGATAAAGGACTGGATCGCATCAAAAAAGACGGTACCTATAACGCTTTGCTAGAGCAGTACGGAAACATGTTTGAGCGATATGATCCTATCGCGAAAGTCACTTCTAAAACGCGTAATTAGAAGGCGAGCAGACCAAGCATCTGGAATGCACTCGTTGCCGCACTTTTAATTTTCATTCTAGGATTTATAGACCCCATGCTCCGTGTTAGCATTGCAGAGCTTCATAGCGATACCCCCCACTTCTAATATTTGTAGGTGAAATCCGCTCCATGTCTTCTGGTGCTCCGTCACAATTTATCCACTTGCGCGTGCATACTGAGTTTTCGCTAGTAAATGGGCTTGTGCGAATAAAAGCGCTCGCTGGAAAGGTGTCGGAAAATGCCATTCCTGCTATTGCGATTACAGATCAATCGAATCTCTGTGCGTACGTAAAATTCTTCAAAGCCGTTCGAGGCGCCGGAGCAAAGCCGATTCTAGGCGCAGATATTTATCTTGAAAACGAAGAGGATGAAGCAAGTCCGTATGTGATGACCCTGCTAGCGAAAAACCAAAAGGGTTATCAAAACCTCACAGAGCTCATTTCTCTGGGCTTTACGCAAGGTCAGAAGCAGGGACGGGCGCTCATCAAACGTGCATGGCTTGAGAATGCTGCAGAAGGTTTGATCGCATTGTCAGGCGGCCGTAGCGGAGATGTCGGCGTGGCACTGGTTTCGGGCAAGTATGAGCTGGCAAAGCAGAGGGCAGAGCATTGGCAGCGCATTTTTCCAAACAGTTACTATCTTGAGCTTCATCGAACCAAGCGTGAAAACGAAGAGGAGTGCCTTCACCAGTCTGTTCGTCTTGCACAAGATATTCGGTGTCCTGTTGTAGCCACGAATGATGTGCAGTTTATTGATAGAGAAGATTATGACGCACACGAAGCAAGAGTGTGCATTGCCGATGGTGAAACGCTTGATGATCCTAGACGTAAGCGCCGGTACAGCGAAGAGCAATACCTGAAAAGCACGGAAGAAATGCTTGCGCTGTTTAGTGATATTCCTGAAGCCGTTCAAAATACCGTCGAAATCGCGAAGCGTTGCAACGTTGAGATGCGTCTAGGTGAATATTTCTTACCCCAATACCCTGTGCCGGAAGGCATGACCATGGATGATTTCTTCCGCAAGTTATGCCGTGATGGTTTGGATGAGCGCTTAGAGACCATTCTAGAAGGGTGCGACACGGCAGAAGCACGACAAGAGTATTACGACCGCCTTAAGTTTGAGCTCGATATTATTTTGCAGATGGGATTTCCTGGATACTTCCTCATCGTTATGGACTTTATTCAGTGGGCTAAGAATCACGACATTCCAGTTGGACCTGGACGAGGCTCCGGTGCCGGCTCGTTAGTGGCTTATGCACTGAAAATTACTGATCTGGATCCGCTTGAATATGATTTGCTATTCGAGCGATTTTTGAATCCCGAGCGGGTTTCCATGCCTGACTTCGATGTCGATTTCTGTATGGATGGGCGTGATCGCGTCATTGGATATGTTGCGGATCATTACGGGCGCGAAGCGGTATCTCAGATTATTACCTTTGGAACCATGGCTGCGAAGGCCGTGGTGCGCGATGTAGCGCGAGTTCAGGGCAAGTCATACGGTTTGGCTGATAAGCTTTCAAAACTCATTCCATTTGAAGTAGGCATGACGCTCGGCAAGGCGATTGAAGTTGAGCCGGCTTTGAAGGAATTTCTCGAGTACGACGAAGAAGCGCAGGATATTTGGGACATGGCGCTGTCGCTCGAGGGTATTACTCGAAACGTTGGTAAACACGCTGGTGGTGTTGTGATCGCGCCAACCAAACTTACCGATTTTTCAGCACTTTACTGTGATGAGGAAGGCGGTGGCCTCGTTACGCAGTTTGATAAAAACGATGTTGAAGATGCCGGTCTGGTTAAGTTTGACTTCCTTGGCCTTCGTACCCTAACGATCGTCGATTGGGCGTTGAAGATGATCAATCCAAGGCGTGAACAAGAGGGTAAAGAGGCGATAAACATTGAGCGTATTC
>NZ_LWFU01000001.1:0-8191 GCF_001635135.1 Oleiphilus sp. HI0080 | reverse complement strand
CATATCGCAGAGGTATAGCTGGCAAAAATAGCGCTCTCAATGCGCGGCGGGCATTTTAACTCAAAACCTCCTTTCTCCGAGGCGCGCATTCCATGCCTGATGTAGGAATGTAGGCAGTCGTCATCCCAGCCTTTAAACGTGCCTCGTTGATAGAAGTATCGCCACATAGCGTCTTCATCGTGCCAGTATGTTCCGCGCACTTTCGCTTGTTTGACCATCGGTAGATACTTTGACAAGCCAAGAAACTGCATCCCGTTTGCGGCAAGGGTGAACGCCCGCGATCCGATGATCGGATCGAGCATAATGATACGATCAAACAGCATGGAATCAGCAGCAGCCATTAGAAGCGTATTTACTCCGCCAAAGCTGTGCCCTAGGCCAACGCGAGGAACATCATTCCACATGCTAGAGTAATGTTGCCAAACCTCTGAAAAGTAATGCGCGCTGTCGTCCCAGTTAGTAAAACGCTCGCCTGCATCGCTATCGCCATGGCCTTGAGCATTGCTCAGGAATAGATCGAAGTGTTTGGACAAGGGCCCTAAAAACTTCTCATACACCAAACCATTAAACCCGTTCCCATGTAAAAAATGGATCACAGGTTTTCCGGAGGGCGGTGTGTAGTGGCCACGAAGCTTAAAACCGCCAGAAACCTCGTACTGCCAGGGTTCCAGGCCAGCTATAAACCTCGATATTTCTTCTCTCACTAAGCACTCCAGTTCATTAATATGGTGTTGTACTGCTCAAGCAGATCAGCCGGAAGCTCAGCTCCATGCTCGATCAACGCACCTAATGGCAAATCCTCGTAGAACAAATCTCTGCAGGCATGAACAAACTTAAGGGTGGTAAACGCATCAAACCAATCGTCAAACGCAGCCAGTGCTCTTTGTCCGTGCAATGCTTGTTTGCTGCAATGCAACAGAAACCGATCAAAGCGCAATGAATCAAGCACGTCAGGTAATACGTGATCTTGGCTCACCGAGGACTCAAGCCTTGCCAAAAACCTCTCTGGGGAAATTTCAGCGGCGCTATTATTAAGCACAAACCGCAATCTTCCAAGCGCTTTGAAGCTTTTGGGGTGATAATAACGATAGTCTTGCAGTGCTTGTTGATGCTGACCAATCTTAATCAGGGCCGGTCCGGTGCCAAAAGGCACCCGCTCGCTATCTCTGCCTGCGATCGACAGTTCCGGCTCATCCAAACTCACCACACCATTATGTTTCGCGAGTTTGTTTAAAAGATAAAAGTCTTCGCCTGCCGGGCGCTTCGGTACGCCTCGCACTTTGCAATAATCATCTAGGTTGATCAGCATCGTCGAGCCCAATGCGTGGTAGGCGTAAGGCGAGCCTGCCCCACTGAGCTGAGCAACATAATAGCGAAGCTTAAAGTCATACAAAGCGCTTTCAAGCTCGAGACCTTTGCTTGCCTTGTGCGTGAACGGATATACCATGGCACTTGGCGATCTAGCGCTCGCCCCAATACACAAGCCGTCTCGTACCGCAGAGAAATATCGATCAGGTAACGCGACATCCGCATCGCAAAAGTGTAACCAGCCAATATCGAGATTCGTTTGAGCAACTGCGATGGCGATATCTGCTCCAATTTTTCGCGCTAAACCCACTCCGTGTTTCGGGTCAATGGTATTTCCCTCAGAGCAGCGATCAACAATAAGAACCTGGTGGTTTTGGCTTACTTGGGCAAGATACAGGCGTGACGAGATTTCTTTTGCTTGAAGCGACTTCGTGAAGTGCTCAAGCGTTTTTTGGGTGCGTAATCTGGCTTTGGTTTTATCGACCACCGGATGCGGCGCATTCAATACCCAAATAGAAAGCAGGTTCTGATGCGCTGGCATCTCAAGGAACGATGAGAGCACGTCAATGCGCTCATCATAGGCGGGTAGAACAAATAACTCTTTTACTCCCTGCCCTATCTGCGACAAGGCAGAATCACTCCGCCATAGTTCTTGAGCCTCTGGTTCGGCATAGCGCTCTAGGTAATGCTGACGAACAGAAAGCGTTGACACGCGCGCCCTAGCCTCTTCTCGACATCGTATATCAGACTCAGGAAAACTGCTTTGCTAAACTGTCAACGAGGCCGCTTCGCAATGCCTCAAGCCTGGTCACCTCATAGGGCGTCGCTGCAAATTTTCCCCAAACAGGCGCAGGCCATGCATGATCTATCTTAAAACGAACAACATGGTGAATGTGCAGTTGTGCAACCACATTGCCAAGCGCGGCAATATTCAATTTGTCGCCATCAAAGCGTTCCATCAGATGCGTTGACAGCACATTACTCTCTTTGTCCAGTTGCGCTCGCTGCGCGTCATCCAAATGGTATAACTCAGTCACTTGGTCGCCAGAGGGTTTCACAACTCTCGGAATCAAAATACACCAAGGATAATGCGCATCATTCATCAGAACAACACGGCAAAGCGGCCAGTCGAACAAGAATACTGTGTCGCTCTCTAACCTAGAATCCAGAACAAAACCAGACATACTTATGCACCATCGCGCCTGGTTTGCCAAACAGCTTCCCAATCTAGCGCCGATTGCACAATCACGCCAAGATCATCATTGTCCGGTGCCCAGCCAAGCGTTTGTTTTATTTTCGTATTGTCGGCCATTAATGCATCTGGATCGCCCGCGCGCCTTTCTGTCTCTTCTACCGAGAAATCAACACCGGATTTTTCTTTCACAACGTCGATCACTTCTTTCACCGTAAAACCACGACCATAGCCACAGTTCATGATTTGCGAGTCACCACCTTTTGCCATGTAATCTAGCGCCATAACATGCGCCTTTGCTAAATCATCGACATGGATATAATCGCGAATACATGTGCCATCACGAGTTTCATAGTCGGTGCCAAATACTTTCATCCCGGTGCGGGCGCCGGTAACACACTCACAGGCAACTTTAATTAAGTGCGTTGCTTCGGGGGTTGCTTGGCCAATTCGGCTTTGAAGATCTGCACCGGCAACATTAAAGTAGCGCAAAATGACATGTTTAAGACCTGTTGCAAATGACAGATCACGGATCATCTGCTCGCTCATCATCTTCGACGCACCATAGGGGTTAATCGGTGCTAAAGGCATATCTTCTGTCAACACCTTCTCATCCGGCATGCCATATACTGCCGCCGTCGATGAAAATACCATGTATGGCGTCTGATGTTTTTGAATAACGCTTAACAGGTTTAGGGTATTGCGCGTGTTGTTGCCATAGTATTTAAGCGGATTCTCAACCGACTCAGGGACGACAATATTTGCAGCGAAGTGCAACACCGCCTCAAAAGTGTGTTCGGTAAATAGCGCATCAAGCTTGTCAAAGTCGCCGACATCACCAACCACTAACTCTCCGCAAGTCACCGCCCATTCGTAGCCAGTAGAGAGATTGTCGTATACAACAATATCGTGCCCAGCTTCTCCTAACTGCTTAACAACGTGACTTCCTATGTAGCCAGCACCGCCCGTTACCAATACTTTCATAATGCTCTCTTTCTCCGCGTTTCCGTTCAAGAAAATAATCTTAACCGATTCATTTGATTATCACATTTTATGCGCAATTATTTATGACCGCTTATTTGTTGTATTGATGAAGCGATCTAAGCCATCAAGGCGTCTTGCTGTTTAACTTGAGGGCCTTCTTTTTCTTGCGGCGAAGGTCAAAAAATGAGGAGATCAAGCCACTACAAGATTCTGCAAGCACATCGGAGGTGACTTCAACGCGCGTATTCATTGCAGCGTGCTCCAGCAAACGGTTCTGGCTGAGAACAGCACCAGCTTTGGGTTCTCGCGCACCAAACACCAAACGCCGAATACGAGAATGCACAATGGCGCCACAACACATCGTGCAAGGCTCTATAGTGACATATAAGGTCGCCTCAGGAAGCCGGTAATTACCCACTCTCTGGCAAGCCTCTCGGATAGCCAATACTTCGGCATGCGCCGTTGGATCACAGCTACCAATCGGCGCATTACAACCTTCTCCTACAATCTCGCCGTCCAGCACAACGACAGCACCAACAGGAACCTCCTGATGCTCGGCAGCACGCTCCGCTAAACGAAGCGCCTGTTGCATGAAGTACTCGTCGCTATGCTGCATTAGGTCGAGGTGCCGCTTGGCGAAACGCCGTTAGACCTACTCCCACTCAATCGTGGCTGGAGGTTTCGAAGAAATGTCATAAGTAACTCGAGAGATGCCAGAAATCTCATTAATGATACGGTTCGACACCAGCTCAAGAAAATCATATGGCAAATGCGCCCAACGCGCAGTCATAAAATCAATTGTCTCAACTGCGCGCAGAGATACCACGTACTCATATCGTCTTGCATCACCGACTACGCCAACGGACTTCACCGGTAGAAATACCGCGAATGCCTGACTCGTTTTATGGTACAGATCATGACGATGCAGCTCTTCAATAAAAATATGATCGGCGCGACGCAACAGATCCGCATATTCTTTCTTTATTTCACCTAAGATACGAACACCGAGCCCCGGACCTGGGAACGGATGGCGATACACCATGTCATAAGGCAGACCAAGCTCAAGGCCTATCTTACGAACCTCGTCCTTAAATAACTCGCGCAATGGTTCAACGAGCTTAAGCTTCATGTCCTCGGGCAAACCACCGACATTGTGGTGTGATTTTATGACGTGCGCCTTGCCGGTCTTGGAAGCCGCAGACTCGATAACATCGGGATAAATTGTGCCTTGAGCCAACCACTTCACATTCTCAATTTTGGATGACTCTTCATCAAACACCTCGATAAAGGTATTACCAATAATTTTACGCTTCTCTTCAGGGTCTGATGCACCCTTTAGTTTGCCTAAGAACAGGTCTTCAGCATCAGCACGGATAACTTTAACGCCCATGTTGTCAGCGAACATTTTCATTACCTGATCGCCTTCGTTATGGCGCAACAAGCCATTATCAACGAACACGCAGGTGAGTTGATCACCAATCGCTTTATGAAGTAGCGCCGCAACAACCGATGAATCAACGCCGCCCGACAAGCCTAACAATACGTGATCTGAACCAACCTGCTCTTTTACCGTAGCGACCGCATCGGCAACAATTTTGCTTGGCGTCCATAAAGCGTCGCAGCCAGCAATATCGAGCACAAAATGCTCAAGAATACGCTTACCCTGCAGGGTGTGAGTGACTTCAGGGTGGAACTGAACGCCATAGAAATGCTTGTCTACATTGCACATACCGGCAATCGGGCAAGATGGGGTCAGTGCCATTAATTCGAAACCATCGGGCATTGCAACAACCTTGTCACCATGACTCATCCAGACATCAAGCAATGCGTTGCCGTTCTCCCCAAAGTGATCTCGAATGTCCTTAAAAAGCGGATTTTCATTCGTAACTTCGATTTGCGCGTAACCAAACTCTTGCACATCAGAGCCTTCAACTTTTCCGCCTAGCTGCTCTGCCATGGTCTGCATACCGTAGCAAATACCTAGAACCGGCACACCAAGATCAAAAACCGCTTGCGGCGCTCGCGGAGTATTTTCACCCGTCACCGATTCTGGACCACCAGCGAGAATAATGGCCTTAGGGGCATAATCGCGGATTTCGCCATCTTCCATATCAAAGGCACGAATCTCACAGAACACTCCGATCTCACGAATTCGACGCGCGATTAGCTGTGTGTATTGAGAGCCAAAATCTAGAATGAGTACGCGGTGTGCGTGAATGTTCTGGTTTGCAGTTTCAGACGTGGTCATACCGATATTTACCTTAAAAAAATAATCGGGAGACGAATGCTCCCGATTATTGTGATCAACAAGTCGAACGAATCATGAATAACAGCAAGAATTAACCTACTCGATAGTTAGGCGCTTCCTTGGTGATCGTCACATCATGCACGTGACTCTCTTTCATACCTGCCGCTGTAATGCGGGTAAACTCAGGCTTAGTGCGCATTTCTTCAATATTTTGGCTTCCAGTGTAGCCCATGCTAGAGCGCAAACCGCCCATCAACTGATGAATAATGGCACTCATTGGCCCCTTGCAGGCGACACGACCTTCAATACCTTCGGGCACCAACTTATCAACACCAGATTTAGCATCTTGGAAGTAGCGATCACTTGAACCTTGGGCTTGCCCCATAGCACCAAGCGAGCCCATTCCGCGATACGCTTTATAGCTACGGCCTTGATACAGCTCCACTTCTCCCGGTGCTTCGTCAGTACCCGCTAACAAGCTACCAATCATGATGGTATGCGCGCCAGCGACAATCGCCTTAGATACATCACCAGAAAAGCGAATACCACCATCAGCAATAATAGGGATATCGAACGGCTTCAAAGCCTCGGCTACGTTTGCAATAGCAGAGATTTGTGGCACACCGACACCTGCAACAATACGCGTGGTACAAATAGAACCGGGGCCAATACCGACTTTAACCGCATCTGCTCCAGCTTCGGCAAGCGCGACAGCCGCTTCTGCTGTCGCAATGTTGCCGCCAATCACTTCTACTTGAGGATAGTTGTCTTTTACCCAACGAACTCGATCAAGCACGCCTTTCGAATGCCCGTGCGCAGTATCAACCACAATGACATCAACACCCGCTTTGACCAGCGCCGCTACGCGCTCTTCCGTGCCTTCACCCGTGCCAACCGCAGCACCTACTCGGAGCTGTCCAAATTCATCTTTACACGCGTTTGGATAATCTTGAGACTTTTGCATGTCCTTAACGGTCACCAAGCCAGTCAGCTCAAAATCATCATTAACGACAAGGACCTTCTCGATGCGATTTTTGTGCAGGATATCTTTAATGGCTTCTGTGGTTTCACCTTCTTTGACGGTAACGAGCCGTTCTCTAGGTGTCATGATCGCCGACACAGGCGTATCGAGACGGCTTTCAAAGCGGATATCTCGTCCCGTCACGATACCAACGAGATCTTTACCATCCACAACAGGGAGACCAGAAATCTTATGAGCACTGGTCAATTCCAGTACATCTCGAACAGTCGTCGTTGGTGTCACCGTTATCGGGTCTTTAACAACACCACTCTCAAACTTTTTAACCGCCCGAACAGTCGCCGCCTGTTCTTGGGCCGTCATGTTTTTATGCACAATGCCGATACCGCCTTCTTGCGCCATTGCTATTGCAAGGTTCGCTTCAGTCACGGTGTCCATTGCTGCCGATATAAGGGGAACGTTCAGGTTTATTTTGCGCGTCAAACGCGTGCTCAGGGCTACCTGATTGGGGAGAACTTCAGAATACCCAGGAATGAGTAATACGTCGTCAAAGGTCAATGCATCTTGCGCTATTCGCAACATCGGAGAATTCCTTAGCCATGCCGAGAAAAGCGGTTTATTATAGTTTGCTGTTTACCTTGCTGTAAATCACTAATTTGCATAGAATTTTCATGACCGATCGGTCAACAATCCACATGGCGTCTCATGTCTTATTTTTCTGAAAACACACCGCAGCCTGCTCGCAAACCGTCAGCACTCACTGTTTCTGAACTAAATCGCCAGGTAAAGCGCATGCTCGAGGTAAGCTATGCGCAAGTGTGGGTGGTTGGCGAACTTTCGGGACTTGCCAAACCCTCCTCTGGACACTGGTATTTTTCCTTAAAAGATTCCAAAGCACAGATTCGCTGCGCAATGTTTCGCGGCTTTAACCAGAGGTTGCGCTATCAGCCCAAAGAAGGCGACAAAGTCATTGTTCGAGGAAAACTAAGCCTCTACGAAGGAAGGGGCGACTATCAGTTAATCGCTGAGGGAATGGAGCCCGCTGGAATCGGCGAGCTGCAAGCCGCTTTTGAGGCATTAAAACTGAAACTCTCTGCCGAAGGCCTCTTCGACCAGCGCCATAAAAAACCAGTCCCTACGATGCCACGATCAGTCTGCATAATCACATCTCCGACTGGAGCAGTAATTCACGACATTTTGCACGTTAGCCGCCGTCGATTCCCTGCAATGGAAATCAATCTAATCCCCGTAGCCGTGCAAGGCGAAGGTGCGGCACAACAGATCGCGCACGCTATCCGACTGGCAAATCGTCACAAGCCGGCTGATCTAATTATTGTTGGACGCGGAGGAGGCTCATTAGAAGACCTCTGGGCATTTAATGAAGAACTGGTGGCTCGGGCAATTCATCAAAGCGACCTGCCCATAATCAGCGCGGTTGGCCACGAAGTTGATTTTTCTATTGCAGACATGGTGGCTGACC